>CAMBDR010000377.1 GCA_945864765.1 Janthinobacterium lividum
ATTTGCCGACGCAACTTCAAACCAGGGCCAAGGCCTTGAGAGCCGAAACCAGATGGCAAGCCAGTGCCAGCGAGTTGCAGCGCGGACGCGTGCAAATGCTCAAAGAATTCAATACTCCCAATAATTTACCCTTGGCGCAGTTTGCCAAACTGGCCAATAAATCACGCCAACAAATCTATAAAGACGTTGCGGCGAAGCGCTTGCTGGCGCTGTCGGTGGGCAGCCGTGGCTTGCGCATTCCCGATTGGCAGCTTGATCCGCTGCGGCTGGAATTAACGCGGCACCTGTTGACCAAAGCAGCAGATATCGATGAATGGACTTTATTTCATGCGCTGTCGCTACCGCTGGAGGCGTTGCAAGGCAAATCTGCGGTGGAGGCGCTGCACAAGTCAAATTTTGATGCGGTTTTGTCTGCGGTTTTGAATGATCTTGGCTTGATTGATTAAATGGTCACGAGTTACCCCATTCAAACCGTGCCCGCTGGTTCCGTGTTGCAACACTTAAGCCGGGTCAAATACACGGGCCAGCCCTTATTTTTCGGTGCCAGTGGGGATAATCGCTATGATGACCCCGCCAAATCATATGGTGTGCTGTATTTGGCGTTTGATTTGTCAACGGCCTTGATGGAAACGATTTTTCATCAGCATAAATGGCACAGAACCAAGCCGAGCATGACCATTAGCGAAGCACAGCAGCGCCTGGTTCGCATTGTTGGTGTGGGTAAAGACTTGAAGCTTGCCGATTTGTCGGCACCCAACTTCATGGCGGCGGGTTTAAGGATGAATTTAAACCAGTTCACCAGCCGCAATTATCGCCGCACACAACAAATTTCTGCCCAAATCCATGACCATATTCCGGCAGACAAACAACTGTTCGACGGCTTGATTTATCCATCCAGAAACAACTACCCCGCGCTTTGCATTGCACTGTTTGCGCGGGCGCAGACCAAGGTGGCGGTTGTTGATGATATTGAACTGTTGGATCATGCCCAGTGGCCGCCATTTTTGGGCCAGTTTGGGGTTGCGGTTTTGCCGAAATAGCCGAAGGGCTACCACAAAGCCCGAAACGCCTGCACCGCCTGCTTGGTCGCTGTCAAATCCACGCTGGCCTCATCCCCAACCACACTGCTAATGGCCGCCACCATATGCGCCCCCTGCGCAACCAGCGGCGCAGCATTTTCCGGCGTCATGCCGCCGATCACCACCAGCGGCAATGTCCATTTTGCCTTGACCACGCCAACAATGCCCTTCTCCGTCGTGACCGGATATTTTTTCTTTAGCGACGGATAAAACCCGCCAAAAGCCAAATAACTCGCCCCTTCTGCGGCTGATTTTTCGGCCAATTCCAAACTGCCATAACACGAAGCCCCAACGATTTTTTCCGGCCCCAGTTGCGCCCTCACCTGCGCCACACTGGCGTCCGTGCCGCCCACATGCACGCCATCGGCATTCAACTCCAGCGCCAGATCGACAAAATCATTGATGATAAAGGGCACCGCATAGCGCCGACACAAAGCCTGCAAGGCCGTGGCCTGCGCCAACCTTTGCGCGCTATCTGCCGTTTTATGGCGGTATTGCAGCAAGCACAACCCGGCTTGCAGGGCCACTTCACTCACCGCCAACAATTTTTCGGTATCGTCCCAATCGGGCGTGACCAAATACACACCCTGCAAACCCTGAAATGTTTTTTGCTGCATCATGTTTTCTCCTGCTGCCAAATCCCGACCCGCGCGGGCATCATCTGCCCCGGTGCAATCGCATACGCATCTGCCAGCGCAGCGTGCGTGTACGCTTGCGCACGCAACACGGCATCCGGTAATTTTAACGCCAAGGCTGCCGCCAAACTGGCCGCCAAGGTGCAACCGCTACCATGAAACTCGCCCGCCAAACGCGGCCATTGCCAGCTTTCATGTTGATCTTTGGCATACCAATGATTGACGACATCACCGCTTTGGCCACCCACTGCATGCCCACCTTTCAACAAGACCGCACCGCAGCCCGCCTGCAATAAAAACTCAGCTTGCGCCGCCGCGTCTTGCAAGCCGCCCGTCAAGCGCACACCTTCCGGCTGATTCGGCACAATCACACTGGCCCACGGCAACAAGGGCGCGATAATTTGCAGTGGGTCTTCTTGCGCCAGACTGTCACCATGGCCCGACGCCAACACCGGATCAAGCACCACCGGCACACCCGGTTGAATGGTACGCAAGGCGGTAATGAAATCGACGATCGCCAGCGCATTGGCCACACTGCCGATAATGCCGATTTTGACTGCCGCAATCGGAATTCTGGCCATGATGGCTTCGGTCTGCTGGCGCACCCAATCTTCAGCCACGGCGGCAATGCCATGCACGCGGTTATTGTCTTGCGCCGTCAATACTGTGGCCACCGGCAAGGCATGCGCACCCATGGCGGAAATGGCGCAAATATCTGCCGCCAAACCGGCCCCGCCACTGGGGTCCAGCCCGGCAAATACCAATACCGTCGGCCGGCTGGGCCGACTTGGTCTGCCTGAATGAGCTTGCTGAGAATCGGACAAGCCCATCACACCACCCGCCCCGCCATTGGCGACGAAGGCGAGGCCGCAAACTTGCGTGGAATACGCCCGGCCAAAAATGCTTCACGGCCCGCTTCCACCGCCATGCGCATCGCGCGTGCCATGCGCACCGGGTCACGCGCACCCGCAATGGCGGTATTCATCAACACGCCATCGCAACCCAATTCCATCGCAATCGCCGCATCGGAGGCCGTACCCACGCCCGCATCCACCAACACCGGCACCTTGGCCTGATCGATAATCAGCGACAGATTCCACGGATTCAAAATCCCCATACCCGAACCAATCAGGGAAGCCAGCGGCATAATCGCCACGCAACCAATTTCTTCCAGTATTTTGGCTTGAATCGGGTCATCGCTGCAATACACCATCACATCAAAGCCATCTTTGACCAGGGTTTCCGCCGCTTTCAAGGTTTCCGGCATATGCGGGAACAAGGTTTTTTCATCGCCCAAGACTTCCAGCTTGACCAATTTATGCCCGTTCAATAATTCCCGCGCCAGTTGCAGCGTGTAGACTGCATCCTTGGCCGTATAGCAACCCGCCGTATTGGGCAAGATGGTGTATTGCGATGGCGGCAATACGTCCAGCAAGCTGGGCGCATTCGGGTCTTGCCCGATATTCACGCGCCGAATCGCCACCGTAATAATTTCCGCCCCAGCGGCATCGGTCGCTTCCCGCGTTTGCGCCAGATCACGATATTTGCCACTGCCTACCAACAAACGCGAGCGATAAGTTTTGCCTGCTATCGTCAGGCCAACTCCGCCGCCCACATCACTATCCATCATTTGCTCTGTCATCATGCTTCACTTTCACCAAAAAGTTTAACTAGCCGCCACCAATGGCGCGCACAATATCCACCTTGTCATGCGCTGCCAATTGGCGCGCCGCCCACTGCTGGCGCGGCACCACTTCACGGTTCACCGCCAGTGCCAGCGCTTGCCCACTAAGCGCCAGCGCATCAATCAAATCTTGCAGATTTTGCCCCGCCGACAAACGGTGGGGCGCACCGTTGAGTTCAATTTCCATTGCATCCATGCGCCCGCCCCTTATTGCTTGTGATAGATTTCTGCGCCGGTTTTAATAAACTCCACCGACTTCACTTCCATCCCTTTTTTCAGGGCGGCGATTTCTGAAATACCTTGTTGTGCCGCATAATCGCGCACTTCCTGGGTGATTTTCATCGAGCAAAAATGCGGCCCGCACATTGAGCAAAAATGCGCCACCTTGGCCGAATCTTTGGGCAAGGTTTCATCGTGGAATTCGCGCGCTTTATCCGGGTCCAGACCGATATTAAATTGATCTTCCCAGCGAAACTCAAAGCGCGCCTTGGAGAGCGCATTATCGCGAATCTGCGCGCCCGGATGACCCTTGGCCAAATCCGCTGCATGCGCCGCAATTTTATAGGTGATGATGCCGTCTTTCACGTCGGTTTTATTCGGCAAACCCAGATGTTCATTGGGCGTGACATAACACAACATGGCGGTGCCATACCAACCGATCATGGCGGCACCAATGCCGGAAGTGATATGGTCGTAACCGGGGGCAATATCGGTGGTGAGCGGCCCCAGCGTATAAAACGGCGCTTCGGCGCAATGTTCCAATTGCAAATCCATATTTTCTTTGATCATATGCATCGGCACATGGCCGGGGCCTTCGATCATCACTTGCACATCATGCTTCCAGGCGATTTGGGTCAACTCGCCCAGGGTGCGCAATTCGCCCAACTGCGCTTCGTCGTTGGCATCATAGATGGAACCGGGGCGCAAGCCATCGCCCAGGCTAAAGGACACGTCATAGGCTTTCATGATTTCGCAAATGTCTTCAAAATGCGTGTACAAGAACGATTCTTCATGATGCGCCAAACACCATTTGGCCATGATCGAGCCACCACGGGAGACGATGCCTGTCAACCGCTTGGCGGTCAGCGGCACATAGCGCAGCAACACGCCGGCGTGAATGGTGAAATAATCGACGCCCTGCTCGGCTTGTTCGATCAGCGTATCGCGGAAAATTTCCCAGGTCAAATCTTCCGCCTTGCCGTTGACTTTTTCCAGCGCCTGATAAATCGGCACGGTGCCAATCGGTACGGGCGAATTGCGGATAATCCATTCGCGTGTTTCGTGAATATGCTTGCCGGTGGACAAATCCATCACCGTATCGCCGCCCCAGCGAATCGACCAGGTCATTTTCTCGACTTCTTCACCAATCGACGATGTGACTGCAGAATTGCCAATATTGGCGTTGATTTTGACCAGGAAATTGCGCCCGATAATCATCGGTTCGATTTCCGGGTGGTTGATATTGGCGGGAATGATGGCGCGCCCGCTGGCCACTTCAGAACGCACAAATTCGGGCGTAATTTCATCCGGGATGCGCGCGCCCATCGGTTGGCCGGGGTGTTGGCGGCCCATTAAATCGGCCAGACGTTGGCCCATGGGGCCGGAATTTTTCAGCGAGGCCAAATATTCCTTGCGCTGCATGTTTTCGCGGATGGCAATGTATTCCATTTCCGGGGTGATGATGCCTTGACGCGCATAATGCATTTGCGAGACGTTTTTACCCGCTTTGGCACGCCGTGGTTTGCGGTGCAGGTTAAAGCGCAATTCGGCTAATTTTGCATCATCCAGCCGCTCTTGCCCATAGGCAGAACTGGGGCCGGACAATTCTTCGGTATCGTCGCGCTCCAAAATCCAGGGCAGGCGCGGTGTGGTCAGGCCCGAGCGGATATCAATTTTGGCAGCCGGGTCGGTGTA
>CAMBDR010000378.1 GCA_945864765.1 Janthinobacterium lividum
CCAGCGAGAACGGGTTGTCTGCCTGGTGGCCAAACTTGCGGAAGCGGTAACCGTCGTAGCGCACCAGCCCGTGTTGCGTGCCGATCCAGATCAGGCCGCGCGCATCTTGCGCCAATGCGGTGATAATCTGATCGTCAATCGACTCCGCATCACGCAGTGTTTCAAATTCCGGTTCGGTGGCGGGGAAGTCGGCAGCCATTATCGTCAACGGCAGGCAGGTAATCAGCCAAAAAACCAACCATTGCACATAGCTTAGATTTCTATTCATATCCTGGTCTTCCTCCTTTTGTGTATTGCCATGTTTTTGCGCCGTATCTCAACACAGCTTCCCTCGCACAAGGCGTAAGTTCGGTGCAGTAAAGAGGAAACTTGCTCGACGCTTGATGTGACCAGGCAACATAGCAGAAATGAATCAAACCATATTATACGAACATGCCAGCCAATGGCGATTGGCAATCAGTTTTTTCAGAAATTTTTTATGGCGATGCCACACCCAACCGATACGACAGCGCAGCGGGCCATTCTTCGTGTGATTGAGTCAAATCCTGGCGCGTTGCCGAATCGGACATGGCAATGGCGATATAGGATTCCACAAACACAAAAAGCACCAGTCAATTTCTGACCGGTGCTCATTGCGACGGGTTGTTTTTGAAGCAAATTGCGTTTGATCAGATCAAATCGCCATTTTTTTAATCCCAAAAATAGTCGGGATCAATCGTAATGTCGTGAGACGTCCGTTCCATCACCGTGATCTTTGCTTTTTCAGAACCGGTATCGGTACCATATTCATAAAAATAGTTGGAAGCAGGCAAAGCCCAGAAATTGGCACCGTTGTACCGGAAACCATAATCTGCCCCGACCCAACCACCAAACTCGACTGGAACACTCCAGATAGTTTTGACAGGGATCCAACGTTCTTTCAAAGTAAAACGAACCGACTGCCCTGGCTTCAAAGTAACCGCTGGACTGTAATAGTATTCGCTAATGGTAATGGATTTCGAGCCGCTATCCGTCGTACCAACAGTAAGCGACAATTCGGCTGATGTCTCTGAAACCAGCGGAACCGAAAACTTTTGGGTCAATTTAATGCCTGCGGTAGTTTCTACCGACCAGGAAGTAGTCGATGTTTTGATTTGCGAATAAGTCAGTTCACGGGGGATATACATAGTTTTGCCAGTTGTGTTCTTTGTTACAAACGATCTGTAGCCGTGAACCGGAGTCCAGTTGGTATGAACCTGACTGTTGGTGTAAGTTCCTTTTCCAGCATAGCGCATTTTCGCCTGTTCAGTACTACCCCAGTCTTTATGCGTACACGGGTTGGTTGCGCCATCCAGATGAAGGAAAAAACTGCCAAAACAGACCCCAACCGGGCGGTTCGGACTTTTCATAAGAAAGGTAAACCGGTTCTGAGCCCAATCCAAAGTGCCATGCTGTCCCAAGGAATTGACATTACCTTCAACCGGAAACCAGGAGCCCGTTTTATTCAAAGCGCCGGTCTTCGCACTTTGCCGCAAGCGCTCTCCACTCCCGGATGATGACTTGGGCGCTTCCTTACTAACCCGGACAATATTGCCATAATCCACATTGGCAGGGCTCACCGCTTCTCCTACCAGAAAAGAATCGACTGCCGCATCGCCGTGGCAGGTAGCGGCCAAATTGAATGCGGCAGTGACATCTGCAACCTTCAAACCAAGATCAGCCGCTGCCTTTTCGGCACCGCAAGCCCCCTGATTCATCTTGCGGCCTTCAGTCCAGTACACGTCACGGGCATAACCAATCACCTTGCTCGCTTTGGCAGCATCCCAACCCGGCATTTGTGCCAGTGCCTCAAATGCCTTCTTGTACGAATCGCCCGGGCCAAATTTGCGGCGCTCTTCCTGACCGTCCCAACTGTCGAGCACGGCACCGCTGGTGGCGTCGATCAAGTAGCTTGGGCGGCTGGCGCTGGCGGCACTGTCATTCTTGAAGGAGACCATATACACCAGATGCGCGGCACCATTGGCACCTTGCCTGATGTACAGGTTCACTTTTTCGGCACTGGTGCTTTGCGTGCGGCTTTGAGTTTTGGCCAGACCAAGCACGGTTTTTTCATCAATTGCGGGTTTGACGCTTGGCAAGTCCTGCGCCAGATTGCGCAAAATCGTACCACTCATCAGGCTTGGTGCGCTTTGTTGAGGATCGCCGACAACCTTGATCACAATCGACTCACCCAGAATCGGGATGCCCTTATAGAACTGCTGGAAGCGCGACACATTCTTGCCACCCAGTTTTTCCACATATTGCACACTCAGTTCTTCTGGGGCCAGGCCGGTCAGCGTGAACACATTTTTTGCAGTCAGCGCCGGGGCATTGAGGTTGACACTGGCGAGATCAACCCGCTGTGCGGCCATCGCGTTGCATGCGCTGGCAACCAGCGCTGCGATTAACAAAGGACGGGTGGAACGAAGGATTGTGTTTTTCATTTTGGTTCTCCTCTTGAATTAGAATGGGTACTTTTGCCTGTCTGCCTCTCCGCAGTTTCGTTGTTCTGTTGCGGTAGAGCCATGATGGATTAAGAGCGCGATTGCGTCAATTGCCCTAAAGGTTAATTTACGAGGGATGGGCGCAAGCATCTGGCCTCGAATGCCGCCTGGGTCACCACCGTGGTGGCCGTGTTTGGCACCACCATCAGCCCGTATATGTTTTTTTGGCAGGCCTCGCAAGAAGTCGAAGACACCCGCGCCGACCCCAACGCCCAGCCTTTGCGGCTCGCACCCTGGCAGAGCGCAGTGCATTTCAGACGAATCAGGCTCGATACCGTCATCGGCATGGGCTTTTCCAACCTGGTCGCTTATTTCATCATTTTAACCACCGCCATCACCCTGCATGCCGATGGCATTACCGACATCCAGACCTCCAGCCAGGCCGCCAGCGCGCTACGCCCCATCATAGCCTTCCACAAAAACAAAAGGCACCAGTCAATTTCTGACCGGTGCCAAGCGCTACTACCCTGGATATGCCTTATTGGTTGACGATGGTGGCGATAACCTTAAAGCCATGTTCCAATCTTTCATCGACGGTGATGGTTGCTTTTTCCGAGCCTGACCCGGTGCCGTATTCATAAAAATAACTTCCCGCCGCCAGACCCCAGTAGTAATGGCCATTCCATTTCCCTGAGCCATAGTCGGCACCAACTGTGCCAGTCAATTCCACCGGCACACTCCAGATGGTTTTGGTTGGCTTCCATTGCTCCACCAATTGGTACTTGACAGCCTTGCCTGCCGGCACACTCCGCACTGGCGCTATGAAGTTTGTGGTCATGGTTGTGGTATCGCTCTTGGCGACCATGGCACTGATGCCAAGCGATACCTCAACCGACGTTTTGGCACCACCGAACAATGGGACACTAAATTCCTGGGCTATTTTGATGCCGGCAGAAGTCGTTACCGACCAGCTATTCTGCTTTGCGGTCGCTTGCGAATAAAGAACATACCCACCTATGTCTTGCGCAGTAGTCTTGTAATTGGGTACCGTTACCGAGGAGTAACCAGGAACCGCTGTCCAAGCCGTAAATACGGTATTTTGTGAGTAAGTGCCTGTGCCATTATAGCGGAATTGCACAGGCGTCCAGCCACTGTAGTTGGCCAGGCATGGGTTCGCTCCGCTACCAAGCTGATGACTATTAAAACAAATGCTCTTCGGGCGGGTCGGGGCACTACCGATTACAGCGGTAAATCGGTTCTGAGCGAAATCCAGGGTACCATGCGAACCCAGGTTATTGACGTTGCTCCCGAGCGCTTGCCAGCCGGTATAGTTATACAGGCGGCCTGTGTTTATTGCGCGCTGCGTCAGGCGTGCGCCGCTGCCCGCTGCTGCCTGGGATGGCAGTTGATTTACCCGAACGACTTCTCCCGACACGGCATCGGAAAGATCAACTGGCTCGACCTGTGCAATGGTGTCAATTGCCACACTGCCATGACATGTCCCGGCCAAATTAAAGGCTGCGCGAACATCAGCCACGTTCCAACCCAGATCAGCCGCCGCTTTTTCCGCACCGCAAGCACCCTGAGTGAATTTGCTGCCTTCGGTCCAATAGACATCGCGGGCGTAGCCGATGACCTGACTCGCTTTGGTCTTATCCCATCCTGGCATTTGGGTCAGTGTTTCAAAAGCCTTTCTATACGCATCCCCCGGCCCAAATTTCCGGGCGAACTCTTGCCCTTCCCAACTATCGAGTACCGCACCGCTGGTAGCGTCAATCAGATACGAGGGCCGACTCGCTGCGGCAGCGCCGTTATTTTTGAATGACACGACATATACCAGCGCGGCGGCACCATTGGCACCTTGCTTGATATACAGGTTCACTTTTTCTTCACTAATGTTTTGGGCGCGGCTCAAGGTTTTGGCCTGATCCAGCGCTGTTTTTTCACTGATGGTGGGCTTAATACCGGGCAAATCTTGATCCAGGTTACGCAATACCGTACCGCTCATGAGGGTTGGCGCACGGTTTTGTGGGTCGCCCACCACTTTGATCACAATCGCCTCGCCCAAAACCGGAATCCCACGATAGAACTGCTGGAAGCGTGCAACATTCTTGCCATTGAGTTTTTCCACATATTGCAAACTCAATTCGTCTGATTTCAAGCCAGTCAGCGTAAAAATGGTATTGGCGGTTTGGCTGAATCCAGTCGGATTCACACCGGCTAAATCGAGCCGCTGGGCGGCCATGACGTTACAGGCACCGGCAACCAATGCGGCCAACAGGACGGGCTTAACAACTTTGTGATAGATGGGCTTCATGTAAATCTCCTTTAATTAGTATAATTTGCGGTTGTCTTTTTAGGCCTGATCGCGCTTTTGTTTGCGATGTAGCCATGATGAGGAAAAGCAACTTTTGGCGCTATTGTACTAAAGTACCATTCACGCAGAAGGAGAGAAATACCCGGTCGCCACGCTCAATCCGGAAAAAGTGGCAGCACCACCTGAATGCAGGTGCCCTGGCCGCTGGCCGAGTCAATACTGAACTTGCCACTCAGTTCCGCAACCCGCTCCTGCATGCCCAATATGCCAATACCTGGCACATATTTCAGATTTATCTTCATAAATCGCCCCCGTTTTTTTGCGTGATGCCGTGCTTTTTCAGCCGTATCTCAACACAGGTGCCTGCGCCTTGGGTGCTGGTGATTTTAATCTGCCCCTTCAGCCTTTGGGTTACATGGTTGTACGCCACGTGTAAGCCCAGGCCCACATGTCCGTGCATGCCGCTTTTGGTGGTAAAGAATGGGTCAAACACCTTGGGCAGGTCTTCTGGCGCGATGCCGTGGCCGTCGT
>CAMBDR010000379.1 GCA_945864765.1 Janthinobacterium lividum
AAAAATACTCATTGGCGAATGGTTTGAAAAAAAAGGGGGAATATGGGTTATGCGTGAGATGCCAGCGCAGCATGTCGGGGCATTGCTCGCGCCAATCCTTGCCAAAGGCTATACAATCTACTACGCCGAGAGACATACAATATCGCACATGGGATTTGATCCGCAAACGACTCGCCTTATTGAAAATATTGCCGAAGCACGGGAAATTGTAAATAAAATTCTTGACTTTATTGAAGCATCATGTGCTAGTATTCGAGCATGACAAATTTTTATATCATCGAAAAAACCGGGCTTGGGGACGTACAGGCTGTTGTATTGGCAAATGGCGTACATAACCCTCTTGAACAACGAAGCGAACTCGAACAGCGTTTACAACGCGATGGAGTTCGGGGGAAGGTTTTATTTGATCTTTTCTTATCACTTGGAACAAAAAGTCGCAGATACTTCATATCATATTTTGATGGCAAATCATTAGCGCCATTGGAACGTGCGACCGATGTACCGCATAACTACATTGCTCGATGCGCCGAAATGCTCAGACTACATCGTGAGGAATTGGATCTTTCTTTACTGCCTGATGCAGCAGCGTTTGCCGTCCGGCAAGGTTATTTGATTCCCGGTTAATTAATATCATTACACCTGATTGACGGCGAGAATATCAACGCCTACTCGACTCCACAAACGCCCAAGCCACCCCCAGCCCCAAACCCGCCGCATGCGCCCAGTTGGCAATCGGCCCCAGCAAACCGGTCCAGCACAGCAAAAACCAACCTCCCATAATCAGCACCGTTTGCTGCGGCAAAGCCATGCCAAAGCGTGGGCTGCGGCGGCCCATGATCCAGACATAGCCCAAAAACCCGTACACCACGCCCGACATGCCGCCAAACAGCGGATTGCCAGTAATAAAGTACTGCGCCAAATTGGCCGCCACCGCCAGCACCAGCACAAAGACTATATAAAAAGCGCTGCCTTTTCGCAACTCAATGGCACGCCCCAAATCCCACAGCCACATCATGTTAAACAACAAGTGAATCGGGCCAAAATGGATGAAGGCAGGCGTCACCCAGCGCCATAATTCCATCGACAAACCACGTTCCGCCTGAGTTGGATCGACAATGAACAAAGGGCTTAGCACCGCCGCATTCTCACCCAGGCCAGAAATGGCCGCCACCACCACACAAATGGCAATGAGCACAATCGTCACCGGCTGTAAAGAAGCTGATTTCATATTATTTACCGTCTTTCCAATTTAGCCACACCCAAATCCAGCAATTTCATGCCCTGCTTGCCAAAATTAATATTCGCCCGAGGATTACCGCCGCCACCCGCTTCCAGATTCACAATCACCCCTTCACCAAACTTGGCATGAAACACGGTTTCCCCAATGCGCCAGCCTATGCCCTGCAACTGCTTGCTTTGCATCTGCTGCGGCACGGGTTCATCCCAGGCCGATTTAATCGCGGGTGACGAACCATAACGCTGGCCGCCGCCCTTGGGTGTCAACCATTTCAAACATTCATCCGGCAATTCATCCAGAAACCGGCTGTGCGTGTTGTACCTGGTTTGCCCGTGCAACATGCGCGTTTGCGCAAAGCTTAAATACAAACGGCGCTTGGCGCGGGTGATGGCCACATACATTAAACGGCGCTCTTCTTCGATGCCATCTTTCTCGGTCGCACTGCTTTCATGCGGAAACAAGCCTTGCTCCAGCCCGGTAATAAACACGGCATTAAATTCCAGCCCCTTGGCCGCATGCACAGTCATTAACTGGATCGCGGCTTGCCCGTCTTGCGCCTGATTATCCCCTGCCTCCAGCGAGGCATTGCTCAAAAAGGCCGACAGCGGCGACATCACCGTCACCAGCGGCGCATCGGCATCCAACACTTCCACCGTGCCCACGCTATTGGCATTCATCGGGGCCGCCTTGGGGCCAGCAAACGCGGGCGCATCATGGCCAAACCCTTCTTCGGCCACAAACAAATTGGCC
Organism: Janthinobacterium lividum; assembly: GCA_945864765.1. Classification (GTDB taxonomy): domain Bacteria; phylum Pseudomonadota; class Gammaproteobacteria; order Burkholderiales; family Burkholderiaceae_D; genus CAMBDR01. The sequence goes on from CAMBDR010000379.1 coordinate 1,988, forward strand.
GCATCCACCAATTGCTCCAAGTTGGCGACCCGGTCTTCACCGTCTTTCTCGGTTTGGTAGTGCGTCATTAAACCACTCACTTCGAGCGTCAGTTGCACCAATTCCTGCAAGGGCAAAGCTTGCCCCTCAAAGCGCGCACTTTCAATAATGCGCACAAACGCTGCCAAACTACTGCCCGCCTTACCCATTACATACGGCACCGCCGCATACAGCGAAATATTGTGTTGGCTGGCCGCATCCTGCAGCGTTTCCAGCGCCTTGGCCCCAACCCCGCGCGTGGGGAAATTCACCACACGCAAAAAGGCCGAATCATTATGCGGGTTTTCCATCAACTGCAAATAACCAATCGCATGTTTGATTTCAGCGCGCTGGAAATAACGCAAGCCGCCATACACTTTATACGCTATGCCGCTGGCTACCAGCGCATGTTCCAACACCCGCGACTGCGCGTTGGAGCGGTATAAAATCGCGATTTCATCACGCACCAGGCCATCCGCTTCCAGATTTTTGATTTCTTCCACCAACCATTGCGCTTCTTGCAAATCGTTACTGGCTTCATACACGCGCACGCGCTCGCCGTGGCCGGCGTCGGTGCGCAAGTTTTTACCCATGCGCTGGCTATTGTTTTCGATCAGGCGATTGGCACTATCGAGAATATGCCCGTGCGAGCGGTAATTTTGTTCCAGTTTAATGTGGTTTTGCACCGCAAATTCAAATTCAAACGCCGTCATATTGCCCACATTGGCACCCCGGAAGGCGTAAATGCTTTGGTCATCATCCCCCACCGCAAACAAGGCCGCCGGTTGCGCGGTATTGGGCCCGCCCAATAATTTCAGCCATTTGTATTGCAAATCATTGGTATCCTGAAATTCATCCACCAAAATATGGCGAAAGCGCGCCTGATAATGCTCGCGCAGCGGTTGGTTGCGGCTGAGTAATTCATCACAGCGCAACAACAATTCAGAGAAATCGACCACGCCTTCGCGCTGGCATTGCTCATCATACAAGCCATACAATTCCACCAACTTGCGCTCGTGCTCGTCATACGCTTCCACGCTTTGCGCGCGCAAACCTTGCTCTTTGGCATGATTAATGAAATACATCACGTTTTTGGCCGGATATTTTTCATCGTCAAGCTGTAAATTCTTGAGCATGCGCTTGATCATGGCGAGTTGATCGGCGGTATCGAGAATTTGAAAGGTTTGTGGTAAAGCGGCATCACGGTGATGGGTGCGCAGCAAGCGGTTACAGATGCCATGAAACGTACCAATCCACATGCCGCGCGTGTTGATGGGCAACAGCGTGGAAAGCCGCAATAACATTTCTTTGGCGGCTTTGTTGGTAAATGTGACGGCCAGCACCCCGGCGGGTGAGATTTGCCCGGTTTGAATCAGCCAAGCGATGCGCGTGGTCAACACCCGGGTTTTGCCGGAGCCTGCGCCTGCCAGAATCAGGGCCGATTGCGCGGGCAGCGTGACCGCCGCCAATTGTTCTGGATTGAGATTGTCGAGTAAATTTTGCATGCTGTGATTATAGCCGAGCATGACGCCCGATTCCGCTTTAGTCTGTTGTCCAGGCTCGAATGTAATTTTTATAGCGCTTTGTTACAATTGCCTCTTGGCAGCTATTCGTGGCTTTGTGCTATAATCCTGCCCCATCTTCCCTTGACATTGAAAGTGATGCGATGAAACGATTACTGATTAGCCTGTTTTGCGCCAGTCTGGGCGCAACCGTTGGTATAAACAGCGCCAATGCCCATGAATTTTCCACCTTAATTAAGAATCGTAAATATCAAGAAGTTGAAAAAGCTACGACCAGCAAACTCGCCACCGACCCGAAAAATGCCGATGCGCTGATCGCCAAAGTCGAATCGATTATCTATCAAAATCAAACTGCCCGCATTGAAGAAGCATTGCAATATGCAGAACAATGCGTGGCTGCGCACCCGAATCGCTCCGAATGCCATGAAATGCTGGGCAATGTCTATGGCATCAAAATACAAAGTGCGGGTACTTTTGCCATGATTTCACTGGCAGGTAAAATTAAAAGCAGCTTTTTGAAGGCAGTCGAGCTGGATACCAAAAACTATGGCGCACGCTCATCACTGAATCAATTTTATTTGTTTGCACCCGGCATTGCCGGTGGCGGTTTGGATAAAGCGCAAGCCCTGGTTGCAGAAACCAGCAAACTCAATGCCGACGCGGCTGCCCTGTTGCAAGCGCGGATTGAGTTGAAAGAAGACCGTGCCAGTAAAGCCGAAAGCCTGGTGTTGGCAGCCAATACCGCAGGCATTGATGATTTGGAATTTATCCAACAAAGCACCTTGGTGACTCTGGGCAGTGTCTACCGAGATCAAAAAAAATGGGGCGATAGTGAGCGCGTGTTGAAAGAAGTCATTAAACGCTACCCACTAAACCCGAGTGGTTTGGGTATGCTGGGCCGCACTTATGCGGCACAAGAGCGCCATGCCGATGCCATCGCCGTACTGGATAAAGCAATCGCAATTGAAGCACGCCCTTATTTCATCTACCGCCTGGCTTTGTCGCATCAGGCTTTGGGCGATAAACCCAAAGCCATTGATTTATTCGAAAAAGCCCTGACCCAAAAAGCCGGCCTGGACAAGAAACAACGCGAAGATGCCGAGCAGCAATTAAAAACCTTGAAGGCTTGAGAAAGCATAAAAAGGCTTAATGCAACAAATTAATACAGCACCACGGAGCGTATCGATTCACCACGCTCCATCAAATCAAACCCTTCATTAATCCGATCCAGTGGCAGGCGGTGGGTGATCAAATCGTCGATATTGATTTTGCCATCCATATACCAATCCACAATTTTCGGCACATCGGTGCGCCCACGCGCGCCGCCAAAGGCCGAGCCTTTCCAGACCCGCCCGGTGACCAGTTGAAACGGCCGGGTGGCAATTTCCTGCCCGGCCCCGGCCACCCCGATGATGATGGATTGGCCCCACCCTTTGTGGCAGCATTCCAGCGCCTGGCGCATGGCGATGACATTGCCGATGCATTCAAAGCTGTAATCGGACGCGCCATCGGTCAGGCCAATAATGGCATCGACCACGTTTTGCGTCGTTTTGGGGTTAATGAAATCAGTCATGCCGAATTTGCGCGCCATGGCTTCGCGTGCTGGGTTGATGTCCACGCCGATGATTTTATTGGCCCCCACCATGCGTGCGCCCTGAATTACATTTAAACCGATGCCGCCCAAACCAAACACCACCACATTGGCCCCCGCCTCCACTTTGGCGGTGAACAACACGGCTCCAATGCCGGTGGTAACACCACAGCCGATGTAGCATACTTTG
>CAMBDR010000380.1 GCA_945864765.1 Janthinobacterium lividum
GGAAACCGGCCGACCTAATACTTTTTCGATTTCAGAAGTAGGCATGTTGGGCGGAAAAACGAACATGCGATCCCAAGAAAAACGGGTGATGTGGGCTAACTTTAAACGATCATGGCTGCTCTGCAAATGCTGTACCGCTGCGCCCAAATCAGCCACAAATTGGGTTTCATTGTGCCTGCCATGCCATAGGTTTAAGGCCGCAGCCAGAAACATGAAACATGCAAGCCAAAATGACGTATTTTTGATCAATCGCATAGCATCGCTCTCCCCCGGTTCGATCACTCAAAAACGCTTTGTTGCCTGAGAGAAAAATCAGGCTTATTCGAATGTTGATTGATGGAAATACATTGTGTGCAGGGGTCTATTATATCAAAGCCATGAAGTTGCGCTAAAAAAATTATAAATATCGATGGCCGGACTTGGTAGTTTGTTGGAATATTGAAAGCAGATGCGGTCGGCGCAGCAATGCGGTGGGCAATTTCTTAAGAATGTTTTGAACTTATTGAACATGGGCAACTCGAATGCCTGCTTTTATCCACTCATGATTAATATTCACTCGTCGCTTTATGCCAAATTGCCCTCGTTCTGTTGACTTTTTACCCTCGACTTTGCCTCGCCTCACGCTGAGCTTATTGTTGCCAATGCTGCCATTGATGTTGCCAATGCTGTTGCCGCAAGCAGTAGCGGCCCAAACTGTGTCGCCGCCCACATCGGCCAACCTTGACGGCAAGTCTGCACCGAAAACCGAAGCCGCCCCGGAAAACAAGCCCACCGCCAACGATACCGCCGTGCAAAAAGTCGAAGTCAAAGGCAAAGCCTATGACGCCAGGCGGCAGGATACCGCTTCCAAAACCGTGGTGACCCATGAAGAAATTGTGCGCTTTGGCGACACCAATTTGACCGATGTGTTAAAGCGCCTGCCCGGTGTGACCATTGGCAGTGGCAGCGGGATTCGTTTTCGCGGTTTGGGCAATGGTTATACCCAGGTGCTGTTGAACGGTGAACCCGCCCCGCCGGGCTTTCAAATCGATTCCCTGCCGCCCGATTCGATTGAGAAAATCGAAATTTTGCGTTCGGCCAGTGCCGAATTCAGCACCCAGTCAATTGCTGGCACGATCAATATCGTCACCAAAAACATTGTGCACAATGCGCAAAGCGAACTCAAGGTGGGCGTTGGTGAGCAAGCCGGGCATTGGAATTCTTCCGTCAATTTGCAGCGCTCGGACAAGCAAGGCCCGTTTTCCTATACCCTGGCCGGTAGTGTGCAGCATTTTGAATTTAGCTCCAGTGGCTATAACCGCCAATTGGCCACCGATGCCAAGGGCGTACTCAATACCGACATAGCCGGCATTCTTGGCACTTATGCGCAATTCGACAGTGTGAACCTCAACCCGCGTTTGAACTGGAAGCTCGATAATGGCGACACCCTGATTTCGCAAAGTTTTGCCCGGGCTGGCCGCAGCCACTTTCATAATTCAGAAAGCCAGACCACGTTGCTCGGCCCACAACCGAATTACCCGCTCAATAGCAGTGCTTCGGCCTCGTCGTTTGCGTTTGTGAATTCCAGCCTGAATTGGTTGCACAAACTGGATAACGGTGCCAAGCTGGATTTGAAGGTGGGCGGCAGTTACAACCGCCGCAATGCCGATACGCTGTTTTTGGGCGGTGATGCCAACCGGGGGGTGCAATTGAGCCGCAGCAATGTTTCGACCTCGGTGGAAACCGGTATGACCTCGATCGGCAAATATTCGCTGCTGACGCAGCAAGACCATACCCTGGTATTGGGCTGGGACGGTGCCGCCAGTCGGCGGCGCGATCAACGGGTGCAACTCGACACGCCCGCACCCGGAGCCGACCCCGGCCGCGTGATACCGCTTAATTTGGATGAGAATTTTTCGGTCAAGGTACACCGGGTCGCTGTATTTGGCCAGGATGAATGGAATTTGACGAAAAGCCTGTCGCTGTATCTGGGCTTGCGCTGGGAAGGTGTACAAACCGACAGCAGCGGCACAGGCGTGGCCGCGAGTGCCAATCGCAGCAGCGTGTTCAGCCCCATCATTCAAACTTTGTGGAAGCTACCCAATACCAAAGATTCGCAAGTGCGGCTGGGGCTGGCACGCACCTACAAGGCACCGGATTTGAATGCCTTGAATGCACGTCGCCAGGTGTCAACCGAAAACAGCCCGAGCCGCCCGGATACGCAAGGTAACCCGAATCTGCGTCCGGAACTGGCCTGGGGCCTGGATTTGGCGCTGGAACATTTTCTGGCCGATGGCGGGGTCCTGAGTGCCAGCAGCTATGTGCGGCGCATTAATGACTTGACCGGGCGGCAGGTATCGTTGCAAAACGGGCGCTGGGTCAGCCTGCCGATCAATGAAGGCAGCGCCTTGAGCCGGGGTATCGAGCTGGAGGCCAAGTTTCCTTTGCGCGTGTTGATGGCGCATGCGCCAGCGCTTGAGTTGCGCTTCAATCTGGCGCGCAACTGGTCACGCGTGAGTTCCGTACCCGGCCCCGACAATCGACTGGATGGCCAAACCCCGCTGAGCGGCAATATCGGTATCGACTATCGCATGGACAAGCTGCCCCTGACGCTGGGCGGCAATTTCAGCTACCAGCGCAACGGCCATTTGCGTACTTCCGAAACCCAGTCCTCGTATGGCAGCCCCACCCGTTCGCTGGATATGTTTGCGCTCTGGAAGTGGGATAAAAAAGATCAATTGCGCCTGTCTTTGTCGGGCGTGGCGCACCGCGATACGATTTCGGAAGAATTTTATGCCGATGCCAATGGCAGTTCCAGCCAGTTGAGTGCGCGTAATAACCCCATAAACGTGCGACTAATGTGGGAGCACAAGTTTTAGAGAGTGGGTTTGGAATTACTGGGCTTGTAAATAAATATTGGGCTTGGTAATTTCCATCAGGCTGGCCGGGTTGGCGGGTGCCGCAAAGCCAAATAGCTGATATAAACCATGTGCATCGCGGGTGGCCAGCATGAAGCGGCGCAAACCTTGTAAATTAGGATGTTGCATGATGCATTGCATCAGCCACTTACTTAAACCCTGGCCGCGATGGCCTCCCAGCACATACACATCACACAAATAGCCAAAGGTGGCAAAATCGCTGACCACGCGCGCAAAGCCAATTTGCCTACCTTCATGGTATAGCCCGAAACACAGCGAATTTTCAATCGCCCGTTGCACGGTGCCAATCGGGATGCCGGGCGACCAATAGGATTGGGTCAGGTAAGCGTGAATGGCAACGAGGTCAAGCTCGCTGCGTAAGTCTGAAATACGATAAGCGCCCTGGGTGAGGTTGATGGCGGTGGCAGAAGTGGAAGTCATGGAATTTCTCTCAAAAAAATAAGTCGAAGCGCGGCTGGAGTTGAAAACGGTAATGCTGAAATTGTACCAGCAAGCGTTGATTTGTTTGATTCCCGCGACAAAAAGCTGGTTTTTTTTAAGCCGATCAGGCATAGTTTATAATCCGGCCAAGCGTGGCGGATTGATCGAACATTATCGAATGAAAGCCGAGGTTTTATGATTCAAGTGGTACCGCAACCGAAAAAGATCCATGCTGCCGATGGCACCAAATTGTTTGTCAATGATTATTTGCTGGATGATCCTGCTGTCTGTCGTGGTGGCGTTGTGGTCATGCATGGTTTGGGCGACCATTCCGGTCGCCATGCGCATCTGGCGCGGTTTTTTAATGAGTGCGGTTTTTCGGTGCGCTTGTACGACCATCGCGGTCATGGCAAATCGGGTGGCCCACGTGGTGATGTGCCTGTGGGTGATGCGATATTGCAGGATGCGCAAATCGTGATCGACGATTTTTCAAGTGGCTTGAATCAGGCCCCGATTTTATTGGGGCATAGCATGGGTGGGGTGTTTGCCACGCGCTTTGCCTTGGAAGGTTTGGCACCCTTACGCGCTTTGATTTTATCCTCGCCGGCTTTGTCGGTATCGATTTCGCGGCCGCACCGCATCTTCCTCAATTTGTTCAACCGTTTGGCCCCACGCTTGGCCATTCCTAACGGACTGGACCCGGCTAAACTCTCGCGTGACCCGAAAGTGGGTGACAGCTATCAGAAAGACCCGATGGTACACGATAAAATCACCACGCGCCTGTTGCTGCGCATATTCGATGCGATGGCGTTTTGCCAGGCCAATGCAGCCAGCATGGCGATACCGGTGTTGATGTTGGTGGCCGAGGCGGATGAATTGGTTGACCCTGCGGGAAGCCATGCGTTTTATGCCAAACTGCCGCCCCGGCTTGCGACTTGGCATGGGTATGAAGGGATGTACCATGAGGTGTTTAATGCACCGGATGCGGGGCGCGTGTTTGGCGATGTGCGCACCTGGCTTGGGCAGTTGGGGAGTTAAGATGCTTGCCATGCGTACTTGTTTCCAAGCATAATCAACATTTGCTGATTAAATTGACCCAATATGAACGAATACCAACAAACGCCGTTATGGATACACGCTTTTGGGCCGAAAAATGATGGTCTGGATGAAAAGCGAACATTGCTGAGTCTTGAGTTTGCGCAGCCAGTATTGACGCATGGTCGTTAAAGGCTGTCATTAAAATTGCATTAACAGAAGCTTGGGGAGCATACGATTGGGATGATGAAAAATCGAAGGTCGTTGTTGGTGAGTTTGATGGCAAAGAAATTTATAGTGAATGCTTTGTGGTACGCAGAAAATAATATGTTAAACATGATTGTTAGCCGTAATCATATGGCATCATACCGCTTTTCTGGGCAGTGCCAAAGTATTGCGTTCATACGTGACCACCGCTTCTGGCACGTACGGCGTGCTTGTGTAAAAGGCATTTTGTCGAAACAAGGAGTTCTTTAGTAATGGTAAATATTGCCAGTCCGCAGCCCCCCAATCCTGGTGAGGATGACCACTTCGAGGGCGAAGAAACCCTCGGCGCGGAGTCGCGTGACGCTATGCTCGCAGATGATGGCGTGCCTGAATCAGGCGCAGCCAATATCTACCCGAATGCAGTAATCAACATTGCGCCAGAAAAATTATCTGTCTTTGAACTCAAGCGTAAGCACGACAAAACACCGCCACAGATCAAACTTGACCCGGATTTCCAGCGCCATTCAGTCTGGACAAGCAAGCAAAAAAGTGAGCTGATCGAATCGATTTTAATGGGCATTCCGCTTCCGCTCATCTATGTTAAAGAAGACGACAAAGGCGTGTATATCATCATCGACGGACGGCAACGCCTGACCACGTTGTTTGATTTTATGAACAACCGCTTTGCGCTGCAACATCTGACGGTCTTAAGCCATTTGAACGGCAT
>CAMBDR010000381.1 GCA_945864765.1 Janthinobacterium lividum
AGTGGATAGCCGATATAAATTGGATGTCCCGCTGACGCGAAAAAACTCCTTTTATCAGGATTTTGGCTATGGCGTGATTTTGCGCTTGCCGAGAATACTTTCCAGCCGTGACGATGAGGACATAATAGGCCGGACTGTATCAGCGCAAGCACTTACAATGACTTTCATCTTCCCTGATATGGTATTGGGGGGGGCACCTAGTCAAATGGGTACAATCTTTGAGAAGCAAAGCGGAAATTATAAATCCAGAAAAGATAGATTCCCGGTGCGAATCCCCTTTATGTTTGTTTCGCCTGACGAAGATGATCCTCGTCCTGGGAAACGCTTGATATTTGCACGGCCCCATCAAAGGGATCTGAACGCATTTGGCGCGGAAACTGGCCCTGATGCCATGATGCGGATTTACACACCGATTGCCGGCCTGGATGCAAAAACATCGAGTGTTTGGTTAAAAAGCCACCCATGGATTCGAGGTAAAGACCCTAAGGATGGGGGGCGTTATGTCTCCAAAAGAGATGCCCCATATGACCTGCTTATGTTTTGTCATTCATTTGACGGCGTGGAGTGTCGTGCTGATGTGTACAGTAAAAAGCATAAATTCCAATATAATATGTCCTTCCCGCCGGAGGCAGTTGAACATACCGATGAAATTATCAGAGCTATTGATAAATTGCTTGATCAATGGACGATAAAGAAATACACAAATAACTCGCTTGATGTAAAAAAATATTAATCAAAGGAAAATTATGCCAAACACTGTTATCACTGAAAATCAATTAAATTTTACGGCTAAGCAAAAACAGGATCTTAAGGATCTGTTGATTTCTAAAGGGCTTTGGGATGTTGATAATGTTGTGGACACACTAAATAAATATGGCGATAATCCGCCAAAGGGATTATTTCAACCAATTTATGATTTTATTTATTCAATTGTTGAAAAAAATGTTGCTGTTGACGAGGGAACGCAATACTGGTTCAAAAATGCGGGTGTTATTAATAATGATGTACGTTCCAATTTGGCAGCTAACTTCATTCGTGGCGTTACGCAATACGGGCTTGAATTTAATCATAAAGTGGATGGATTTACTCAGGATCAAAAAAATTTGGGTTTGCAAAAAACATCGAATCTGATTGGCGAAAATGTTGTCAGGGAAATCGTTAGAAGTGGCGGGGTACCCATTTTCCCAGTTCAATTCACGAATGACATCAGCGCAGCGATTAGCAATAAAGAACTTAAATTTGCCGGGCGCGATTTGCTACAATCACCCGGTGGATGGGCGGGTGCGTTCTATTTTTGGGATACGCCGTTGAATTATGGCACCGATGAACAAATCCAGCTTGGTAAAGTGATCAGACAAGGCGACCCATCAAAAAAATTGCCAAGTGATAATCCGTTGGTGAAAAAGCCATCATATAACGAATTTTTGTGGGCTGACGCAAATGGATCGGCGGATTCCGCTCTTTCTTCCATTCTGGTTGGGACAAAAAATGCGATTGAAGCCACAGGTCCCTTGGCCAACAAGTTTAAAAACATTGTTAATTTGGCCAAGGTGGCAAGTGACATATGGACAATGCTGGAGTTAGAGAAAAAAGCGTCCGCACCGCAGGAAGTTAAAGACGCGCTCAAAAAGAATACCATTGCGGTTCTGTGGAAACGATTTAAGCGCGGCGATGTTCTGCCTGGCCCACATGATACCAAAGATCTCATTGCAAGTATTTCAACCGTGGGCGCGGTGGTTACAACAAGCTATGCGGATGGCCGCATCGACAAACAGAATGTATTAACGGGCGAATTGGCGTGGCAGGATGCGTTTGATCAAAAAGGAGTAGGCAGGGTCAAAGATAATGGCGATATCATTGCGCGTGAAGTCTCAGGCAATGGCATGCTCGAAGTCGCCTACCTTCACAATGATGGCCTTTTGAATTATGTTAGCGGCGACGGCGCACTCATTGTCGGCGATGCGGCAGATAATGATATTTTGATCGGCGGGAGTGGGCAAAACACCTATGTGGTGCAAGAAATTGCCGCAGGCAAAACCCAGACAATTCGGGATGGCGATGGTCTCGGTGTCATCAACATTGGCATAAATAAGCTGGATCTGGCAGGGTTGCAAGCGTCGCAGTTCGCCAATACCTGGCTTGCCAACGGCGTCACCTATCAATTCGCCGCCCAAACACCGGGTGGATCAACAGGCAAGCTAACCGCGACGGGCGGGGTGGTCGGTGCGGGTCAACTTGTTGTCGAGAATTTTGATTTGGCTCAGGCACAAACCAAGGAAGTCGGTTATCTCGGCATTAAATTTGATGAGCAGCTCCAAATTGCCAAAGGGATCGGCACCGACACCTTTGTTGTGGGGAATTATCACCCGACCGATGATACGGCCATCGCGACCAGTCAATCTCAAACCATCACCATTTATGCTTCGGCAATCAGCGATCAAGATCAATTTGTTACCCTGGCGAGCATAGGTGGCAGTGCCGCCAATCTGCAAATTAATAACCATGGCCAATTTCAAGACTTCAGCAGTGGCAGCGTCAAACTCACCATCCCGGCCAATCAAAACAGTGTGACTGTGCAACTGGTCTATGCCGGCGATGGCAAGCAAAATCAAACTGTCGCCCTCAATACGACCTTTAGTACCACTAATAATGGTTTGGCAGCGGCCAGCGCCGTTAGCAACACCTTAACTGTCACCTTCGACAATGCCAATGCCCAACCCGAATTCACAACCAATTCAACCATCATTGGTCAGGCGGGTGCAAAGGTGAATAACATTGAAACCACTTACTACATGGGTGATAATTTCAGTGATTTGATTGTCACGGGCAATGGCCAAAATTTGATCGATACAGCAGGGTACTTTGATTTCGATACCGAACCCGATTCCATCACCGCAGGTACTGGCAATGACACACTCTGGGGTGGCAATGCCAACGGTATTGTGGCAGGCGGTGGCGGGAAGGACATTTTGACCGTGGGTAATGGTAAAAATCAAATTTATGCAGTGAAAGTGGTGGCGCTGAAAGATGTACTGACCATGCAGGACACCCAGACGGCCACCGGGCAGCAAGGCACATTGTTTTCGGTGGGCAGTGGTGACAACACCATTGTTGGCGGTACAGGCAATGATTTGATTTTGCTCGGCAGCGGCAATAATACCGTGGTAACCGGCCCCGGTGACACGGTGGTGTTTAGCGGCGTTACGCATATTCGTGAGCAAAATACCGATGCAGATTGGAAAGCAAGCATTACGCCAGATCACTCAAAATTAGAATTCACCGGGCTGCATTTGAAAAGCACGGGTTTTAGTGCCGGGCCAGACTATAAAGGCAATCTGCTGTATACCTCGGGCAGCAGCAGTCCACCGGAAGTGGTGGGTTTGGGTAATGATACGATCTATGCGGGCGGCGGTAATGATTCGCTTTATCTTTCCAACGGCAATAATTTTACCGATGGTGGCAAGGGTAATGATTACATCTACGCCGGGGTTGGCAATAACACGCTGTATGGCGGCCTGGGTGACGATACGATTTATGGCGGCGGTGGCAACAACTTTATCGACGGTGGCGATGGCGCGGATTATATTGTGGCGCAGGGTGGCGATAGCACTATTTTTGGTGGCGGTGGCAACGATACCCTGGTTGCGGGCGATAGCGGGGCCAATTTTGCCAGTTCGGCGGTGCAGGGGCATCATTACATTCAAGCCGGTAACGGTGATAAGGTTGTGATCTATGGCTCGGGCGGGCATGATACATTGATCGGCGGCAGCGGCCAGGATTCTTTGTTTGCCGGGGATGGCACGCAAGAATTGCGTGCAGGTAGTGGCGATACGGTGCTCGTTGGTGGCGCTGGCAAAGATACGCTGATTGGCGGTAATGGCGACGATACCATTATCGCTGGCAGCGGTGACGCCGAGATTCATGGCGGCGGCGGTATTGATTTGATACGGGGCGGCAGTGGCAAAAACATCATTTATGTTGGCGATGGTGGTACTGAGCAAGTCGCCACAGAAGTGCAAATCGGCACGGGCAATACCACCGTGTATGGTGGCAGCGGCGTTGATTTGATCTTTGGCGGAGCAGGAGAAAATGTTATTTATGCCGGTGATGGCGGCACTGCCATCAGTGCCACAGAAATTCAGGCAGGCAGTGGTGCCACCACGGTGTATGGTGGTGCGGGTATTGACCATATATTCGGTGGTGCTGGCAAAAGCGTGCTGTATGCGGGGGATGGCGGCACCAGTGAAGCCGCCACCCAAGTGGTGGCGGGCAGTGGCGACACGACCATTTATGGCGGGGCAGGCGTGGATGAGCTATTTGGTGGTTCAGGCAATACCGTGCTGTACGCGGGTGACGGCGGGAATGCAGATCGGCCCAGCCAATTGATTGGCGGTAGCGGTAACACCACCATGGTAGCGGGGACGGGTTCGGCCTATTTGGTCGGTGGCAGCGGCCAGGATACGTTTGTTCTGGCTGGTGGTGGAGGTAATATTACTTTGCTCAATGTCACAGGCAACGACATGATTCAATTTGGCGAAGGGGTGGCTGTTGCTGATTTGGGCGTTTCGCAAAACAGTGGCACCCTTGCCGCGTTGGGACAGCCAGCGACGCCAGATAATCTGGCGCTAACCTTGTCTGGTAAGCCTGGTGAGGCGCTTCAAAATAACGCCATTTCATTAGCAGAAAATAGCGCCTTGCTGGTTGCTGCCAATAGCAATACGCTTGCAATTGATCCGGCTGCATTGGATGGCCGCTCCGGTACCGACTTAACGCTCTACACTGCCAGTGGCGCAATCACGATTCAAAACGGCTTGCTGGGCAGTGTTGGCGCGGGGATTGCCTTCAAAAATGGCACCACGCTGTCGCGCAGTGATCTTTTGGCCTTGGCACCCGCGCTCGCCATTGCAGGTGGCGCAAACGCAGACAACATTCTGGGCAGCAGTCACGACGACACAATCGTTTCTGGCGGCGGTAATGACCTGGTTCAAGCCGGGCGTGGCAACGACCAAATTGCGGGAGGTGACGGTGATGACACCTACCTCTTTAATCTCGGCGATGGCCAGGACCAAATCGACAACAGCGCCAACGATAACACCAGCGCGCAAGACACTCTGCAACTGGGCGCGGGCATCACAGCCAGCGACCTGGCCTTCACCCGCCTTGGCAACAACCTGCTCATCAACATCGGCGGCAACGGTAGCAGCGACAGTATCACCCTGCAAAATTATTATGTCGGCACGGCAGACAATAAAATCGATCAAATCCAATTTGCCGACAATACCGTGTGGGATCG
>CAMBDR010000382.1 GCA_945864765.1 Janthinobacterium lividum
CCCCGTGTCCCCTCCGTGTCCCCGTCGAAAAAGGTGGATGTCCCACCAAGATACCTCCGTGTCCCCGTCGAAAAAGGTGGATGTCCCACCAAGATAGCCCCACCAAGATAGCCCACCAAGATACAAGACCTCGGCAGGCGCTACGCAAAATACACGAACTGGATTCCCGCCAAAAACATGCGGGAATGACGGGGCGACCGTCGCCGGGCGGCGATCCGCGTGGCGGGGGCTGAACAGTTACGAAAACTCTTCGCCCATTGAACTGCCCGCACAGGTTAATGGCGACTAACGAGTCGCCACCGCCACCACCGATCATGCCTTACTACAATTTGCCTTACTGGTAGGTCGCCACCAACGCAGCACTACTTACTGCCGCCTTCCCATACACCATCACATACCAGGTCGCCCCGGCCGGTTTTGACACCGTAATGGTTTCGGTATTGGTGCTGCCAATGGCCCGATAGCCATACGAGGTGGTGGTTGGTTTGGTGCCAGAGCGCACATACAAATCACCATTGCCTGTACCGCCTGAGAGTTTGATGGTCAGGCTGGTTTTGCCAAACGGCACCGACAGCGAAAACATGCGCGATGAGCCGGTAGCCACCGCAATACCAGGCACGGTAACGCCATTGCTCAATGCGGTGGTGCCCGTGGTTGGCGGCGTACCGGCACAACTTACCCCGACGGCATTAAATGCCGCTGTCACGCTGGCCACCGTATAGCCCAAATCGGTCGCGGCTTTTTCTACACCGCAGGCACCATAGTTGAAGGTACTGGTGGATGTCCAGTACAAATCATTGGCATGGGCCATGACTTGAAACGCCATTTTTGTGTTCCAGCCGCTCGTTGTGGCCAGCAGGTAAAACGCCTTGTTGTACACGCCGCTGCTGTAATGCGGGTCCATGGTGCTAAAGAATTTGGAGGCATGATCAATCGACACGCCATCTTGCGTCGGATTATTCATGTAACGCAAGGCACCCGTGGCCTTGAAAATTTCCGCGCCGACCTTGAAGTCGTTGGTGCCACGGGAAAAGTATTCTGCCGCTTCGCCGGACATATCCGAAAACGCTTCATTCATACCGCCCGACATATCGCGATACGCCAGATTGGAATTTTGCTCGGTAAAGCCATGGCTCACTTCATGCGCCGCCACATCCAGCGAAACCAGCGGGTAGAAGGTGTTGGCACCATCGCCAAAGGTCATTTGAGTGCCATCCCAAAAGGCATTTTCATAGTTGGCGTTGTAATGCACACGCATTTTCAGCTTTTGGCTGATCGGGCGAATGCCCAAATAGCTTTGATACATATTGAAGGTGACATTGCCAAAGAAGTGCGCATCATTCATCGGCGCATAGGCACCATTGATGGCTTTCACGGTATTGCGTGGGCAGGTAAAGGTGTGGGTGTTTGTTGCAGTAGTGCCGCCATTCATGTTAACGGTGTAGACATTCGGGCTATCCAGCGCACAAGTGCTGCCGGATTGGGTCACGCTCAAGGGGCCATATTTGCCACCGACCTGATATTCATACTGCCCGGTTTTGGCATTGCCGCCGGGGCCAGTGCCATCGACATGAGTAATGCCTTCCCATTGTTCCAGCACGACACCGGTGATGGCGTGGATCATAAAAAACGGGCGGCTGGTGGTTTTGGCGCTCTCATTCACAAACGACACCAGGTAAAACGGATAGGCAACGCCATTCGCATCCTGTTTCAGATACAGTTTGACTTGCTCATTGCGGCTTTTTTGCGCGCCTGCGCGGGTTTTGCCATGTTGCAGCGCCGCTTCCGGGGTCAGGTTTGGCTTAATGGCGGGCAAATCATTGCCGATGTTTTTCAACATGGTGCCAACCAGGCTGGGGTTTGCGCTGGCACTGGCGCGCCGCTCAACAATGGCTTCGCCCCAAACTGGCACGTCTGCGTAAAATTGCTGGTAACGGGTAATGACTTTGCCATTGGCCAGTTTGCGGGTTTTAACGGCGCGCAATTCATTGGTGCTCAAGCCCGTGAGGCTATGTGCGCTGGTGGCACCCAAAGCGCCCAAGGTGGCTTGGTTGGCCAAACCGCTTTCCAAATCAACCCGCTCTGCCGCGATGGCACTGCATGCGCTGGCGACCAAAACGGATAAAACGAGAGGACGAAGGAACGGACGTGCTGCGAAACGAAATTCGTTGGTCATGATAATGTCTCTTTAATAATTATTCGATCAGGGATTGTGTCCCGTTATGCTGACAACCAGGCTGGCACATGCAATTGGAGAATTGCCGGCCCTTGTTGGCTGCTGCGTTTTTACGGCAAATATTGACGCACCGCAAAGGTACAGGCAAATCTTATTTATCGCAATTAGCCAAAAGTACGAGATGTGAAAGGAAGGAAGGCAGGGATCGCCTGAATCTGGCCAAATGTGGCAATTATTCCGGGCAAATGTGGCGCTTGTCGGGTGTAAAATAAGCATTCTTGCCGTGTGACGGCAGGTGGGGCATGAAAAGCGAACTCGCGGCCGATCATAGGCGGCTTGCGCCAACTAACCGGAGCACCAACATGAGCTACATTATTGCCATTACCCCCGCCACGACAGCGCAAGACGCCGCTGCGTGGAACTGGCTGGAAACGCTCAGAGCGCAAGAAGGCCCGCACCAGGAAATATCGCCCGTTCTGATAAAACTGCATGATGTGCTAACGCAAATGTATCCCTGCCTGAGCAGCTATTCCGGCAACGAGAATGACAGTGCATCCTGCCCTTGGTCGGATGGGCCGCTGATCAATAATTTTGGCCACCAAATTGCCGTGCTCGGGCTTTGCACCAACATTGACCGTGTCGTGCGTTTTATCGTTGCCAGAGCCAATGAAATGAATTTGACGGTGTTTGACGAGCAAACCGGCACAATTTACCGCCCCCCGCCATTGAGCGCCGGGCGTGAACTGAGCGCGCCGGCAGTGCCGCTGCAAACACTGGTAAAAGGCCAGCGCACACTATTGAGCAAGATAACGGATGCAGATCATTTCTCGCTTGGCATTGCGGCGCAATATCCGAAATTTGGCTGGGTCAACATTTGGATTGACCTCGCCTGCTTTGGACTTGACGCCAATGGTAAATTGAGCGATGAGCGCTATATGACGTATTTTAATCAGCCGCAAAGCCCCTGTGGCGGCGTGAAAATTATCAACATCACAGAGGATTTAATCGGTTTTTCGCTGCACTTGCAACGCCTGCCAGCCAGCATTGAGCGGCTGCTGTTTACTGCCAGCGTGGATGGCGAGGGCAGTATGGCGCTGCTGGAATCGGGCTATGTGCGTTTGCTTGATGAGCATGGCGAGCGCGCCCGCTTTTCCTTCGCAAGCACAGATTTTCCTACCGAACGGGCGCTGCTGCTCGCCGAGCTATACCGCAAAGACGGGCAATGGCGCTTTGGCGTGATGGGCCAAGGCTTTAATACGGGCCTGGAAGCGCTGCTGCAATATGTTGGCGTCAGCCCCGCCGCCAGCACCAATTCTCTCGCTACGCGCCTGCAGCGGCAAGGCTTTGGCCTGCGGCTGCAGGAATTAAATAACGATGTCATACAACAAAAAATATTGCGCTTGCCAATTGAAATGTGTACCGCCTTCGCGGCGCGGGTGGCTTTGCGGATGCTGCCCTCGCTGGCGCAAAAACAAGCCAATGCGCCCTCTCATACCGGCTTTTGGTATTGGGATGAAAAGTCGCGCACAAGCAACCTGTTAGCGGTTTTCATGGCCAATAATGTGATGCTATCAATCGCTTTCGCCCGCTTGGAACGCTACGTTTTTTCTGACCCGGAGGAGGCCGCCAATGCTGCCGCTGCCTACGCGGCCAGCATGGCCGGTGCCTGGGCCATGAGTAACGGTGATTTCTGCGCCAGCCATGCGATGGCCGCCGCAGCCGGTGACTATGAAGATGACAACGAGGCCGATCATGCCGCCAACGCTGTCTGCCTTGCCACCATTCTCGCAAAAAGCAAGGCCGACGCCATCAGCATTGCCATCGTTGAGGAAATGAACCGGGATATTCTGACGCTGATCCAGGGCGATGTATCGCTGTCAGCTTTTTTGCAGCAACCGATATGGTCAGGCAAAACGCCAGTGGACTGGCAACAACAATTACTCGGGCTGAAAGCCGATGCGTTGAAACTCAATGCCGGCTTTGAATATTGGTTCGATTGGTTTGATCATCTATGCCAGGGCAAGCCTGTCCAGAAGAATCAATTGAATCTGATCAATACCATTCCGGCTGCGATCCAAACGCAAGGTGCGGCGCAGGTCAATGCCTGGCTGAGCGGTTTGCGCTAGCGCCGGATGGGCATGGTAAATCCGCATGCCAGAATTCGCATACTGATCGAATATCAGGGGGCAATATGGCCCAATTTGCTTTAGTTCACGGCGCTTGGCATGGCGGATGGGGCTGGTCTCGCGTGCTCTGCATCAAGCCTGCGCCAGTACCGATTCAAACATCAAGGGATTTTTATTATGCATTGGGCGCACGTCATCAGTGGCCAATGCGTAGCCGGGTGGCACAACCGGGCGCAAGCGCTGCAACAAAGTGGCACAGGAGAGCACCATCAACAGCCGCACCAGGCGCTCGCCTATGCATTTACGGCTGCCGCCACCAAATGGCAACAGCGCCAAACGCGGCCTGGTTTGATACAAGGGGCTATCGGGCTCGTAGCGTTCCGGGGCAAAGCGCTCCGGTTCGGGCCAGTATTGCGCCAGCCGATGCACCAGATACGGGCTCATCATCACTTCTGCCCCGGTTGGAATGGTGTATTGTTCCAAGGGCCAGTCACGCAAGGCCACCCGCGCCAGCGTCCACACGGGTGGGTGCAGGCGCAAGGCTTCGGCGGCAATGTGATCCAGATAGCGTAACTGCGCGAAGTGGTGGCTGGCGGGTAGTTCGGCACCGACCACCGCCGCCACTTCCGCTTGCGCACGCGCCAGCGTTTCGGGCTGGGTTGCCAGATAATGCCACAGCCAGGCCAATGCGCTGGCGGTGGGGATGCTGGTCATCAACATCATCGCGATTTCATCCACCAACACCGTGCCATCCACGGCAGCGCCGAGCAAGCAATCGAGTAAATCACCCGCTTGCGCCGCGTCGGTGGCACGATCGGTGGCGACTTGCTGCAAAATGGCGGCCAGTTCGCTTTCTGCCGCGCGAAATTGCGCCTCTTCCAGCGGCTGCCGCCCGAGCCAGGCTTCAATCACGCCAATCACGCGCCCCATGGCTGCGCTGCGCTGTCGCCCTTGTTGGCCCAACAAGGCGTGGCTTAAACTATCGA
>CAMBDR010000383.1 GCA_945864765.1 Janthinobacterium lividum
CTTGTGCAAACCGTTGCCATTGCAGACCAAAGCAACATCCGCATTCAACTGCTGGATCGCCGCATTGTTGGGCACGACTGGCTAAGCCCCCCCGCCCCCGGTTGGAAAGATTCTGAACCCGCCCGCTTTGTTTTTGCCAGCGTAAAAGGTGGTGTCGGGCGCTCTACGGCGTTGGGCGTGCTGGCCACCGATTTGGCGCGCAAGGGGCGTAAAGTGTTGGTCATTGATCTTGATCTGGAAGCGCCGGGAATCGGCGCGATGCTGTTGAACCCGCAGGATATGCCCAAATTTGGCGTGCTTGACTGGCTGGTCGAGCGCGGGGTTTACGGTAGTGATTTTGACGACAGCCAATTTTTGCTCGACATGCGCGCGGCCAGCCCGTTTGCGCTCAATCGCGGGGTGCTTGATGTGGTGCCTGCGGTGGGCAGCATTGCCGATCAACACCCGGACAACGTGCTGGCGAAAATCGCCCGCGCTTACCTTGAGATGCCCAAGGCCGATGGAGGCTTGCTCACGTTGCTGGGCCAGGTGAAAGAAATGGTGGCGCGGTTGGCAAAATTGGCGCGTTATGAGGTTATTTTGATTGACGCAAGGGCGGGCTTGAATGAAAGTACCGCAGCCGCATTGCTTGGTTTGGGTGGCGACATTTTGTTGTTTGGGGTCGATACCCCGCAAACCTTTGCCAGTTACCGCTATTTATTGGCGCATTTGGCGCGTTTTCCGCGTGATGAAAAGGACGATTGGTTATTGCGCCTGCATATGATTCATGCCAAAGCCGGGCGCGAACTTGAACAGCAAACCGCCTTTCGGGATCGTGCCTATGAAGTGTTCAACGAATTTCTGTACCGTGAAGTGCCCCTTTGTGATGATGACGATAATCTCTTGGCCGATGCGGTGGGTACAAATGAGTTTGGACTGGATGACCCGACTGCTGCGCACTTTGCCTGGCCGATTTTATTTGATGCCAACTATGGGGCATTTGGCAAATTAAGCTTTGACAAACAATTGAATCAGGCATACTACCAAAACACTTATCGCCATTTAATTGATGGCATTGCGAAATTATTACCTGGTGATGAGGCGCAGCAATGACAGCGGAAGATCTTCAGAAAAGTCGCGCCTGGCTGATCTTGCGTATGATTCGGTGTTGCTACAAATCGTAGTTTACTTCATGCGTGACTTTCAATAATTTTAATAATTAACCCTAGTGATGACTACATAACAATCTGGTTATTTACCACAAAACCGTTTATACTTGAACGCTTCCATCATCCACCATTCCGGAGGCATTTATGTCCGATCCTTCTACCGCCGTATCTCCCCAGGCACCTGCATCGCCTTTCCATGCGGGCGAACAAGCCATGCAAATCCGTGCCGGGGTGCGCGAGCAGTTGGAGGGGGTGGGGCAACGCATGATCCGCGACCAAATGCCGGATCAACATCGCGAATTATTCTTGAAGTTGCCCATGGTGTTGTTGGGTAGTATCGATGCCAACGGCCAGCCCTGGGCCTCGGTATTGGCCCGTCCCAGCGGCCCGGTTGACGCCGTACTGGGTGCCGAAGCAGGTTCACTCATCACCTCAGCCCACGCCAAGCAAGTCGAAATCCACGCCCTGCCCCATCCGGATGATCCATTGCACGCCAGTCTGGTCGCTGGCGCACCGCTGGGTATGTTGGGCATCGAGCCACACACGCGCCGCCGCAACCGCATGAATGGCCTGGTCGGCCAGGTCAATGAAGCCGGGTTTACGATTCTTGTGCAGCAAAGTTTTGGCAATTGCCCCAAATATATTCAGGCGCGTCAGGTCAGTGAAGTGGTTTCCGTAGAGCAAAGTGCGGAACCCTTGACCCAACAAGAAAACGAACTTGATGCAGATATGCAACGCATGATCAGCCAGGCCGACACCTATTTTATTGCCAGCGCCTATATGGATGGCCCGCCGGACGCCCCCAATCGCGGCGTGGATGTTTCGCATCGCGGTGGCAAAGCCGGGTTTGTGCGCATCGATAACGCCAGCACCCTCACCGCACCGGATTTTACCGGTAACTTCTTCTTCAATACCTTGGGTAATATTAGCGCTTACCCGCGCGCCGGTTTGTTGTTTATTGATTTCAGCAATGGCGATGTCTTGTATCTGGCAGTGGATGCCGAGGTGATTTGGGACGCCGAACAAATCCAGCAATATACTGGCGCACAGCGTTTGATGCGCTATACCATCAAACACGCAATCCGCATCAACGGCGGTTTGCCTTTGCGTTGGAGCGAGGCGCAATTGTCGCCCGTCTTGCTCGCCACCGGAGCCTGGGGTGATGGTGCCAGCGCATAAACCCGACCCGGCCAGCGCGCCACAACTGATTGCCTGCCCGGAATGTGATTTATTGCAAACAGAAATCACCCTCCCCCCGGGCGGCACCGCTTTGTGCCAGCGCTGCCAGGCGCATTTGTATCGCCATACGCCCAACGGGCTGGAACGCTCGCTGGTGTGTACCATTGCCAGCCTGATTTTGTTCTTTTTGGCCAATAGCTTTCCAATTATTGGGCTGGAACTGCAAAAAACCCGCAATGCCACCACGCTCTTGGGTTCGGTGTACTATTTATTTGATCATCACTTGCAATTGGTGGCGATTTTGGTATTGATGACCACCGTCATCATCCCCGCGATTGAATTATTTGCCATGTTGGCGATTTTATTGCCAATACGCCTGGGCCGCGTGCCGCATGGCGTGCGCTGGTTATTCCGCATGGTGCAATGGAGCCACCCCTGGGGTATGGTGGAAGTGTTTATGTTGGGTATTATCGTTTCCTTGGTCCGGGTGTCGGATTTTGCTGAGGTGGAACCGGGCGTGGCACTGTTCTCTTTTGCCGGATTAATCGTGTTAATGACGGTTGGGTCGTATAATTTCAATCGTCGGGAACTATGGGCGGCGGTGGCCGCAATCAAGCATGTCTGAATTAAGCGCAGCCGAACAAGGTTTAACCCCATGCAGCGCCTGCGGGCTGCTGTGCCACGTGCCCAATGCGGCCAATACGGCCAGCCATATGGTTTGCCCACGCTGCCATACGCCGATCCGGGTGCGCAAATTGAATAGCATCCGCCGTACCTGGGCGTTTTTATTGGCGGGCTTTGTGCTGTATATTCCCGCCAATATATTGCCGATTATGGAAGCGTATTCCCTGCAAGACGCGCAAATCGATACCATTATGAGTGGCGTTATTTATCTTTGGAATGACGGCACCTGGCATTTGGCCACCATCGTTTTTGTCGCCAGCATTTTGGTGCCCAGCTTTAAACTGATCGGCTTAAGTTGGTTGGCGTACACGGTGCAGCGCGGCGAAACCCGCTGGAAACGCCAGCGCCTGCGTTTGTATCGCATCATCGACGTGATCGGGCGCTGGTCCATGCTCGATATTTATGTGGTCGCCCTGCTGGTGGCTTTGGTACAATTGCGGCTGTTTGCCAACGTCAAGGCCGGGCCTGCGGTTCTGGCCTTTGGCGCAGTGGTAATCATGACACTCTTGGCGGCCAGCAGTTTCGATCCGCGTTTGATTTGGGATGAACAAAAGCATGACTGAACCAGTTGACTTATCGGAACCAAAGCCGGAACCAACGCCGGAATCTGCCGCACAGCCGGACAGCGCGCCCCCTGCCCCATTGGTGGCGGCGCACGCCGTGGCGGCGCAACCACGTCAATGGTCGGCCTGGGCGATATGGTTGATCCCGATTGTGGCGGCCCTGGTTGCGGGCGGCATCATTATTCAATCCATGCTGGAGCGCGGTGGCAATATCAGCATCGAATTCAAAAGCGCCGAAGGGCTGGAGGCGGGTAAAACCAAAATCAAATATAAAGATGTGGATATTGGTGATGTGAAAACCATTTCGCTCTCGCCTGACCGTAAAAAAGTCATCGTCACCGCGCAACTAACCAAGGGCAGTGGCAGTTTAATGCACCAGGATACGGTGTTTTGGGTGGTGCGGCCACGCATTGGGGTGGGTGGTATTTCGGGTTTGAGTACGTTGTTGTCGGGCTCGTATATCGGCGTGGATGTGGGTAAGTCGGAAGAATTACGCGAAGATTTTGTCGGGCTGGATTCACCGCCGCCGATTATCAATGGTGTACCGGGTAAAGTTTTTGTGCTGCATACCGAACAAATCGGCTCGCTCGATATTGGCGCGCCGCTCTACTTCCGTCATATTCAGGCCGGGCAAGTGATTGCTTACGAGCTGGATAAAAATGGTCGTGGCGTGAGTTTAAAAATCTTTATCAATTCGCCCTATGATCGTTACGTGCAAAAAAACAGCCTGTTTTGGCATGCCAGCGGGGTGGATATCACGGTCGATGCGAATGGCTTTAAGGTGCAAACCGAATCCGTCACCACGGTATTGGCCGGCGGCATCAGCTTTGATACGCCCGGCGGGACGGGGGTGCCAGCGGCTGTTAACAGTGAATTTGCCCTGTTTGCGAATCGGCAAAAAGCCTTGCAACACCCGGATACCGAAGTGCGTAAAGTGCGCATGTATTTTAATGAATCGGTACGCGGTTTGTTGACGGGTGCGCCGGTTGATTTTCGTGGCATTGTGATTGGCGAAGTGCAGGGCGTGAGTCTGGAATTTGACGCCAAACAGCGCCAATACCGCTTCCCGGTGGATATCAACATTTACCCGCAGCGCTTGCGCGGTGAAGGCAGCCCGCCCGAAAGCAGTGAACAATTAATGCAGCGTTTGCTGGGCCACGGTTTGATGGGTAATGGTTTGCGCGGCCAACTTAAAACCGGTAGCCTGCTGACGGGTATGTTGTTTGTATCGCTCGACTTTTTCCCCAACGCCCCCAAGCGCGCCATTAATTGGAAGCAAAACCCGATTGTGCTCGACACCATGCCCGGCGTATTGGATGAATTGCAAACCTCGCTGGTCAGTATCGCAAAAAAACTGGATCAATTACCGCTTAAAGACATTGGTGATGAGTTAAAACAAGCCCTTAGCGGTTTGCGCAGCACGCTGGCCAGCGCCGATAAAATGGTGCAACACGCTGATCGCGAGACCTTGCCGCAAGTGAGTGCGACCCTGGAGCAAGCGCGCAAAACCCTGGCCGGGGTAGAGCGCACACTGGCCGAAGACAGCCCCACTTTACGCGACACCCGCGCCACCCTGCTCGAAGTGCAAAAGGCTGCCGAATCGGTACGCCATTTGGCCGAAGCGCTGGAGCGCCACCCCGAGAGTTTATTGCGCGGCAAACCGGAGGATAAACCATGACCACCCCAAACCTGTTACGC
>CAMBDR010000384.1 GCA_945864765.1 Janthinobacterium lividum
TAAAAACGCGGCTGCACCCGTTACGGCTCCGGCTGCTGCCAAGCCTGCCGCCAAAGCGGCACCTGCCAAGGCTGCGCCTGCAGCCAAAGCAGCGCCCGCAGCCAAAGCGGCACCTGCTAAAGCGGCACCTGCTAAAGCTGCACCTGCAGCCAAAGCAGCGCCAGCCAAAGCAGCGCCCGCAGCCAAAGCGGCACCCGCCAAGGCTGCACCAGCAGCCAAGGCAGCGCCCGCAGCTGCGCCCGCAGCTGCGCCCGCAGCTAAAGCCGCACCTGCAGCCAAAGCAGCGCCAGCCAAGGCAGCGCCCGCAGCTGCGCCCGCAGCTAAAGCCGCACCTGCCGCCAAAGCGGCACCTGCCAAGGCTCCAGCCAAGGCAGCCGCCAAAGCAGCCGCAGCACCCGCTCGTAAGCCCAATGCGGCTTTCATGAAAGCCATGACGCCATCGAAAGAATTGGCCGCCGTGGTGGGCGCAGCAGGTTTGCCACGTACCGAAGTGACGAAAAAGGTGTGGGAATACATCAAAGCCCATAATCTGCAAGACGAAGCAAATCGCCGCATGATCAACGCCGATGACAAGCTCAAAGCCGTATTTGGCGGTAAAGCCCAGGTCTCGATGTTTGAAATGACCAAACTGATTTCGGGTCACCTGAAATAAAAATTGTCAATTCGCGTCAGTTTGATGTAAAAAAGCCCGGCTGCTTCTGGTAGCCGGGCTTTTTTTATGGCGTGTAGCTGAATTTTTTGCCGCCATAAGGGATTTAACGATATTCCCAGCGCTTCCAGGCGGCCAATACCGCATTCGGGTACGCGGGCTTGCCCCGGCTACCGTTATAGCGTCCCAGCGCCAAATACAGGTTGCCACGCTCCATATCCAGATACAGCCGTAAAATGGCACAGCCATAACGCAGATTGGTTTGCATGTGAAACAGCTTGCGGCGGTCATGGTCGCCGATGCTGCTGGTCCAAAATGGCATCACTTGCATATAGCCGCGCGCCCCTGCGCTTGAAACGGCGTATTTGTGATAGCCCGATTCAACCTGAATCAAGCCCAGCACCAGGCTCGGCTCCAATCCGGCGCGGTGCGCTTCATACCACGCGGTTTCGAGAAATTCCAGCCGAAGCTGGCGATCTGCGATTTTCTTTTGCAAGCGCTCCGACATTTCGCCCAACCAGTGTAAATAGCGGATGCGTTGTTGAATATCGGAAAACTGGGGTTTGGGTGGGCGCGCATCGGCAATGGCGTTGGATAAAGCCAGCCGCACCGAATCGGCCATCGCTTCTTCGCGCTGCCCACCCGCATGGGCGGGCAGGCTGGTCAAGCTGAGGGCTAAGCTGAGGGGCAGGCCAACACTGGCCCGCAGCGCCCAGCCAAGGGCGCGACCAGCGAAATAGCAAGCGAAATAACCCGCGAAATAAGACGGCCAACGCATCGCCATGTCCTTATAGCGACGCAGCCAGCTTGGCTTGCATGGTGGCCACCGCTTCGGCCACCGGCAAGGCGCTGGCGGCACTGTCGCGCCGACCCTGGTATTCCAGATTGCCTTCTTTTAAGCCGCGCTCACCGATCACAATGCGGTGTGGCACGCCGATCAATTCCCAATCGGCAAACATGGCACCGGGGCGCAAACCACGGTCGTCCAGAATTACATCCACCCCGGCGGCCATCAGATCGGCATACAGTTGATCGCTTTGCTGTTTGACCATTTCGCTGCGATCATAATTCATCGGGCATAGCACCACGGTGAAGGGGGCGATGGAAGTGGGCCAGATGATGCCTTTGTCATCGAAATTTTGTTCAATCGCCGCACCCAAAATCCGCGTTATGCCAATCCCGTAGCAACCCATTTGTAAAAATTGTGGTTTGCCATTCTCATCCAGATAGGTGGCGTTCATGTCTTTCGAGTAGCGCGTGCCCAGTTGAAACACGTGGCCCACTTCAATCCCGCGTTCCACCGCCAGCAAGCCTTTACCGTCGGGCGATAAATCGCCTTGCACCACATTACGCAAATCGGCCACCATATCGGGTTCGGGTAAATCACGGCCCCAGTTCACGCCCGTGATATGAAAATCGACTTCATTGGCACCACAGACAAAGTCCGCCATATTGGCCACCGTGCGGTCGGCCACAATTTTCATCGCTTGCGCTGGTTTAACCGGGCCAAGATAGCCGGGTTGGGTGCCAAAGGCGGCCACGATTTCTTCTTCGGTCGCCATGCGCCAGGCACCAATGTCTGCCAGCTTGTTGACTTTGACTTCATTCATTTCGTGGTCGCCACGCAATAACAGCAGCCAGATTTCTGTACCCAGGCTCTTGCCTTTGTCATCGGTTTTATCGCTGGCCAGCACAATCGACTTGACGGTGCGGTTCAATGGCAAGCCCAAGAGCGCTGCCACGTCTTCACATTTGGCTTTACCGGGGGTCGCGACCCTGGTCATGCTTTCGGTCGCGGCAGGGCGCGCGCCGCTGCAAGCCAGTGCCTCCGCCGCTTCCATATTGGCGGCAAAGTCAGAATCGGGGCAATATACCAGCGCGTCTTCACCAGTTTGCGCAATGACGTGAAATTCGTGCGAGCCAGAGCCACCAATGGCTCCGTTATCCGCCGCCACCGCGCGAAACTGCAAACCAAAGCGTTGGAAAATACGCACATAGGCGTCATACATGATTTGGTAAGACTGCTGCATGCCCGCCACATCGCGATCAAACGAATACGCATCTTTCATCGTAAATTCGCGTCCGCGCATCAAACCAAAGCGTGGCCGCCGCTCATCGCGAAATTTGGTTTGAATGTGGTAAAAATTGATCGGCAGTTGGCGATACGATTTAATATCTCCACGCACGACATCGGTAATCACTTCTTCAGAAGTAGGTTGAATTGCGAAATCACGCCCGTGGCGATCTTTTACGCGCATCAATTCCGGCCCCATTTTGTCCCAACGCCCGGTTTCTTGCCATAATTCTGCGGGTTGCACTACAGGCATTAACATTTCGATTGCACCGCCACGGTTCATTTCTTCGCGCACGATATTTTCTACCTTGCGGATAATGCGCAAACCAACCGGCATATAGGTGTAAATCCCGGAACCGATGCGCTTGATCATGCCCGCACGCATCATTAATTGGTGGCTGATGATCTCTGCATCAGAGGGCGCTTCTTTCAAAGTCGCAATAAAAAATCGAGTTGCACGCATATCTGTATTTCTTTTTAAAAAGAGAGGGTTATAATCAACCTAATTTTATAGGATTAGCTGGCTGATGCGATTATTTTTAATACATTTACCTCGTATGGAAGCAAGATTGCCGTGTCTGTGGCGGCAAGGAGATGTTGTTATTTCTATTTAGGTTAATGTATCGTTAATTATCGCGCAGCCGCAGAAAGTTTGGGGTGGACTATGCTGGATCGTGAAGGGTTTCGGCCCAACGTCGGCATCATACTGCTGAACACTCAAAATGAGGTTTGGTGGGGCAAGCGGGTGCGGGAGCACTCTTGGCAGTTTCCGCAAGGGGGCATTAAATATGGCGAAACACCGGAACAGGCGATGTTCCGCGAATTGGAGGAGGAAATAGGATTACGGCAGGAACATGTGAAAATCGTTGGACGCACCCGTGACTGGTTGCGTTATGAAGTACCGGACCATTTTATTAAACGTGAAATACGGGGGCATTATCGGGGGCAAAAGCAAATTTGGTTTTTATTGCGCATGAATGCGCGCGATTCCGATGTGAATTTGCGCCTGACTGATCACCCTGAATTTGATGCTTGGCGTTGGCATGACTATTGGGTGCCGCTGGATGTGGTGATTGAATTCAAGCGCGAAGTGTATCAACGCGCTTTGCAGGAATTATCCCGTTTTGTGACCTGGCCCGCACCCGGTGGCGCGCCACGTCAGTCGGCACGCTATTTGCGCCATCCGCATGCGCCACATGCACCACATGCACCACATGCACCCCGTGCGCCTGAACCCGCCGTGGCGAAGGGGCAAGATGTGAAAGTACCTGATTTGATTGTTCCTGAAAAGTGAATTGAAAGAAAGTAAAAAGATGCATTTGAAAAAAGCAGTGAAGAAAAACAGCCGTCAAGCCACCTGCCACGTCAGCATGCCCCAATCGGCCTGCTGGCTGGCCGTTTGGGTCGGTTTGGTCGTTTCCTGTGGCTTGGCAGGGCCGAGCGCGATGGCGGCGGATGACGATGAGAGCGAGGCCAAAGCGTGGGTGGAGCGCCCGGTAACGGCCTTTCCAGCCGCGCCTGAGCCTCTGCAAATGATTCAGTTTTTTGTCAGTGGTACGGCCAGCCAGGTATTTGGCATTGATGCCAAATCGCTTTCGGTGACAGATGATGGTGTGGTGCATTACACCTTGATCGCCCAAAGTACTGCCGGGGTGAAAAATATCAGCTATGAAGGGATACGTTGCGCCAGTTTTGAAATGAAAACCTATGCCTGGGCGCGCGCGGATGGCACTTGGGGTGCTGCGCGGCGCGATGAGTGGTTGCCGATTGCGCATAAAGTATCGAATCGGGCGCAAGCGGCCTTGGCGCTTGATTATTTTTGCCAGGGTAAGGCGGTAGCGGCCAAAGCGAATCAAATAATCGATAAAATGCGTGCGCAAGTAGTCAAGTAGTGCTTAAATAGACGTTTTTGGAGGCGAGCACATGGCAAATACTAATCCGGATACTGGCCCGGATGTCGGCCCCAGTCCATTCTTGTTGAAAATCAAAGACTGGGCGTTAAGCCATCCCACCGTGGTAATGGCGGTATTGCGTTGCTTGAAGCCGATTTTGGTGATCAAGAATTTTGCCGTGGTCACCCGGTTTGATGATGTGCAAGAAGTGATGGCGCGCGATGATGTGTTTCATGTCACCTATCAAGCCAAGATGGAAAAAGTGACGACCGGGGAGAATTTCTTTCTCGGCATGCAAAATTCGCCGCAATATAGCCGTGATGTATCCTTGATGCGTCTGGCCATGCGGCGTGAAGACGTGCCGCGCATCGCCACTTTTGTGGAACAAACTGCCGAGCGCTTGATGGCGGGTATCGTCGAGGCGGCAGGTAGGAATGCAGGCACGGCGGCAGGCACGGCGGCAGGCACGGCGGCCACCATTCGGGTTGATATTGTGCCCGAGCTGACCAAGCCCGTGCCGACCTTGTTGGTGGGGGAGTATTTCGGTACACCCGGTTGGGACCGGGGGCAATTTACCGAAGCGGCGGCGGCCATGTTTGCCTATTTGTTTTATCCGGATGACCCGCTGAATGAAAAAATTGCCTTGGCCGGGGC
>CAMBDR010000385.1 GCA_945864765.1 Janthinobacterium lividum
GTTTCAGTCACGGGTAAGCCGCGCAAGCCATCGTTGCCGCCCAGTTCAATAATCACCCACGAAGGTTTATGTTTTGCTATTAACGCAGGCAAGCGCGCCTTGCCGCCGCTGGTGGTGTCGCCGCTAATGCTGGCGTTAATAATCTCAAGGCTGATTTTTTCTTGTTGGCAGCGTTGGCGTAATAAAGCGACCCAACCGCTATCACGCGGCAAGCCATATTCTGCCGAGATGCTGTCGCCAAGCACGAGTAGCGTTTTTGCTGCACAATAGCCAGTCTGGCTCGCGCCGATTAAGAGCGCGAGGCAGATTAAGCGCAGCCAGCCAGAGCGGCTGATTTGAATAATTCGGTGGAAATGATTAAGCATGTCAGAACTTTCTCAGCAAAGCAGTGCAGCATTGGGTCAAACCGAGGCCGCGATTGAAGTACAGGGCTTGGGCAAGCGCGTCAGCGATGCAACGGGTGAGCTGACGATCTTGCATGGCATTGATTTTACCGTGCCTGTGGGCCAAACGCTGGCAATTGTTGGTGCATCGGGTTCCGGTAAGTCAACTTTACTGGGTTTGTTGGCGGGTTTGGATACGCCCAGCAATGGTACGGTGAAATTGAATGGCACCGATATTTTTGCCTTGGATGAAGACGGGCGCGCCGCCTGGCGCAAAGCGCATCTTGGCTTTGTGTTTCAATCGTTTCAATTGCTGGCGCATTTGACTGCGCTGGAAAATGTGATGCTGCCGCTGGAGTTGCGCGCGGCCAACAATGCGCGTGAACAGGCCGAGGCCATGTTGGCGCGGGTCGGTTTGTCCAGCCGCTTGCGCCATTACCCCAAAACCTTGTCCGGCGGTGAACAACAACGAGTGGCCTTGGCGCGCGCTTTTGTGACCCAGCCCGACTTGCTGCTGGCCGATGAACCAACCGGTAGCCTGGACGCGGTGACCGGGGAGGCGGTGATTGAATTGATGTTTGAATTAAAGCGCGAACGTGGCTCCACGCTGGTATTGGTCACCCATGACCGTTCGATGGCGCAGCGTTGCGAGCGCACCATTACGATTGCGGCAGGGCGCTTGCAGCCGGTAAATTAATGCGCTGGCCGGGTCAGTGCGCCTGCCGGGTTAGTGCATATTCATTCACCAGTAAATTAAACGCCGTCCGAATGCTCGGCACCAATTCGCTCGCGGTTAAACCAATCGGCCCCACCCCTTGTTCGACCAACATATCGGCGGCGCTGCCATGCAGCCAGACTGCCGCCAAGGCCGCTTCCCATTCCGGCCAGCCTTGCGCCAGCAAAGAGGCGCACACACCTGCCAATACATCACCCGTTCCGGCGCTGGCAAGTGCCGGGTTGCCGGTGGTATTGATGACGGCTTTGTCGTGGCTACCAGCAATAATGCTGCCGGAGCCTTTTAAAATCACTGTGCAATGAAATTTTTGCGCCAACTGGCGCGCACAGGCTAAACGATCCGCCTGGATCTGTTGTGTGGTGATTCCCAGCAAGCGTGCCGCTTCCAGCGGGTGCGGGGTGAGTACGCAAGCATGGCGGTGGGTGGCAACCTGTTGCTGTAAGACGCTGGAATTGGCGATTAAATTTAAAGCGTCCGCATCGAGCACGATGGCGCGCTCACTGCGCAAGGCCTGCTCCAACATTTCATGCGCGCTGGTCGAGGTGCCCAGACCGGGGCCTACCAGCAGCGTCATGTCGTGATAATTCAATTCTTGCGCCTGGCGGCACATTAACTCCGGCTGCATGCTGTCAAATGGGATTGGTTTGTCGATAAAGCAGGCATACACCCGGCCCGCACCGCAATGCAGGGCCGCCCTGCCCGCCAAAACCAATGCGCCCGCCAAGCCTTTGGCACCGCCGATCACGGCGACATTGCCATAGGTTCCTTTGTGTGAATTATGCGGCCGATAGTGTAAGAAGCGTTGAAAAAGGCTTAGATCATTCAAGTGCGTGTGGCAAACCTGATCGTAGCGATGATCGATATCCAGCCGCGCCACCTGCACATTGCCAGCGTAATCGCGCCCGTCACAGGTATGCAAACCCGGTTTGTCGGCAATAAAGGTAATGCAATGACTGGCGCGCACCGCGATGCCGGGTTTGTCATGATATTGCCCGACGATATTGCCGGTGTCGGCATCGAGGCCGGAAGGGATATCGAGTGCCAGCACCGGGCAATGAAAATGGTTGATCAATTCGATTAAATTACGCAAAGATCCATTAATCGGGCGGCTTAAACCAATGCCAAATAAGCCGTCAATCACCAAATTCCAGCGCGTTGAGGTAATGCAGGAGGGGACGCTGTGGCACGATTCCAGTGCCAAAGCCGGGTCAAGAAAAGTGACCGGGCTATTTTTCGCATGTTTCAAGGCGCTTTGCGCCTCGGGCGAGGCCGGGTTGGTGCTGGTGATATGTAAAACCGAAATTTGCAAACCTGCCAAAGCGAGCCGATAAGCCGTTTCCAGCGCATCGCCGCCATTGTTGCCGGGGCCGGCCAACACCAAAACCTTGGCGTGACCGTTTGGAATTTGTAGTAATTCCAACGCTAATTTGGCTGCGGCCTGACCAGCGCGCTGCATCAGCGTACCAAGCGGAAGGTGTTGTTTTGCCGCATTTTCAATCGCGCGGATTTGGCTGACAGTGTACAACGAGTTCATGAAAAGTCTTTTCAAAAGAACGGTGTGAGTATCCAACATAGAACCGTTTGCACCAGGATGCAAGTGAAATGCTGCAAAATGTCCAGCCAGGGGCAAAATTGTCGATTTCCTGCATCATTGAGGTGCATGCGGGTGCTTGCAGGTGTTTGTTCTGGCGTGGGTGTGAGCGCGAGCAATGGTAAGATGCAGCTTGACCATCATTGTAGATGGTGAAACCAGTTTGGTAAACCAGGAACGCGCATGAAAAAAATTGGATTTTCGGGAACCTTGGACCCGATCACAAATGGGCATATGTGGGTCATCGGGGAAGCTCGTGCGATGGCGCAGCAAGTGCTGGTGTTTCTTTCGGAAAATACCTTGAAGAAGCCGCAGTTTTCCGCCGAAGAGCGCAAACGCATTATTGAGTTGAGTACCCGCGAGCGGGGCTGGGATAATGTGGAAGTGCATATTGTGCGCGGCGAGTATACCGCACGTGCTGCCAAGCAGGCTGGTGTCGATTATTTGATTCGCGGGATACGTAATACTGCCGATTTCGATTATGAAAACCTGATTCAGCAAACCAATGTCGATGTATTACATGGTGCCAAATCGATTTTCGTGATGCCGCCACGCGATTTGGGTTCGGTCAGTTCGAGTTTCGTGCGCGCTTTGCAAGGTCCGGTGGGCTGGCACTGGCATATGCGTAAATTTGTGCCCTGGCCAGCTTATGAGGCGTGGGTGTTAAATTGGCTGTACCAGGAATGGCAGCAATTGTGGCAAGCCGAACCGAATCCACCCGCCGCAGAAGTCATGGATCAGTGCTTTCATCAATTGACTGGCGTGCAACATTATGCGGCCAAGTCACGCTGTTACCATAATCTGGATCACCTGGTGCATGGTTTGACGGAGATTCGGGTGTGGTCTAATTACCACGCTTGCGATGAGGCCAGTTTGCGTCAATTAAAAAAAGCCTTTTGGATGCATGATGTGGTGTATCACCAAGCGAGCGCCGACAATTCGGATGAAGAACAAAGCGCGCAATGGTGGTTGCAATCAGGCTTGTGCCAGGAGGGCGATGCACAAGCGGTGGCTGATTTGATCCGTTGTACCGATCATTTCCAACAAGCCAACGTCAACCATGCCTTAAAGCCGGTCATGTTGGGGGCTGATTTGGCGATTTTAGGGCAAGAGCCGGATGTGTACGATATGTACGCCGATGCGATTCGGGCAGAATTTCAGCATGTGCCACTGGATATTTACGTGCCACGGCGTTGTCATGCCTTAAAGCACTTTTGCCAACGGGCTGAGCAACATAGCTTGTATCTGGAAGCTTATTTTGATGCCCAGTACAATGAAATGGCTTTATCCAATATGCAGCGTGAAATTGCCCGTTGGGAGTGCTAAGGTTGCCTATACGGTTGCAGATGCGGTTGCAGATGCGGTTGCAGATGCGGTTGCAAATAAGTTAATGGAAGTGCTCGTTGCCGGTCGGCGTATCTTCGGGCATTTCCGCATGCACCAGTTCACCAGCCGGATCAGCAAACAAGGGTGAGCCGCAATCGTCACAATATTCTGAATTGAAGCGCACCTTATGCCGTTTGATCTGGTGTACCTGTTCTTTTTGCAATAAACTGATAATTTCATCAATCGGGGTTTTATTCTCGTTATTGCCGGGTGATAATACTTCGGCCAGCGTGCCGTCTTCATCTTCCGGGCCATACAAAGGCCATACCACGCCATAGATGATATCGTCGGAATCGCGCAGGGTAAAACCGATGCGATATTCTTCCACCTGGTTGTCGGTATTTTCTTCACCAAACGGGGCCACCACGGCGCGCAATTCATCCGGTGGCAGCGATAATGCTTGCGTCAGGTAATGGACTGCGGCGCGAATGGTAATAGGGCGCACCAGTTTGTCGGCTTCGCGGCAGGCCACAAAATAGGCTTCGGGTAATAATAATTCCACCCCGCAACCGGGCAATAGCCGGGTCAGTGGTGATAGTGCCTGGGTGCGCCACTGCGTGAGCGCGCTGGCGCGTTCGCTGACGTAGTTGGCCTGATGCGCCGCCATTTGCCAGCGAAATAGCGGCGCGCCAGCGCGTGCCACCACGATGAACAATAAATAACGGGTGTCGGCCAAAAACGGTGCCGTTTCTTCGGTTTTGACGGGCGCGCGCAATGGGTTGCCTTTGATGGCGGCCGTGGCCATGCGCTGGGTCAGGGTAAAAGTATCGCTATGGCTGCGTGGCAACTGATCGACCGAAAACAAACAGGGCATTAAGGCCATTTTGGTATCGTCAGCGAGGATGGTGCTTAATTGGTTTTGCAAGGTTTGGGCCAGCTCATTGGCAATCGGGCCGGAATCAATCGAAAACCGGGTCCAGGCCAATACCGGGGCGGCCACCAGCAAAGCCTTATAGCTTTGTTTTTGCCCTTTTTCATCAATTTCAAGCTGGCACGATTCGCTACAGGCTTCGACGGCTTCCATTAACACGTCGTAACTGCTTAAATCGCTCATGAATAAATCATTGAGTGCCTGATCGATATGGTCTTGATGGCCTGCTTTCAGGGTCTTGATTAATTGCTGATCGAGGCTGCGTTCCCACAGCCGCTCTTCAATGCGGCTGGCCGCCT
>CAMBDR010000386.1 GCA_945864765.1 Janthinobacterium lividum
GCAGCATCGCATCGGCCAGTGCGCGATTTTCCAGCAGTAAATAGCGGTCATGGCGATATTTATCGAATTTGTGCAAATACACATTATTTAAACTGGCACCGCTATAGATGACGGTATCATCGATCACAAAGCCCTTCAGGTGCAGTACACCAAATAGCTCGCGGGTTTGTACGGGGACGCCATAAATCGGTATGCTGGTGGCATTGGCCATGGCTTGTTGCTGATACCAGGCCGAATTGCTATCGGCCTTGCCTGCTGCTTTACTGGCCCCGATCAAGCCGCGTTGGGCGCGGTGCCAATCGACCAGAACCACGATATCCAAGCCCGGTCGCGCTGCTTTGGCCGCATGCAGCGCGGCTAATACTTCTGCACCCGCTTCATCATGTTGCAAGTAGAGGCTGCACAGATAGATACGCACTTGGGCCGCAGCAATTTTTGCCAGCAACACCTGGCGATATTCGCTGGCCGATTGCAAAATCTGCACGCTGGCGGCATCGAGTGCAAAGCGGGGTAATTGTTCGAGCGTGCTGCGGGAAGAAAATAAGGCCATGGGTTATCCAAAACAAGGGGATAGTCAGATTGCTGATGATAGCATCATAGGCTACAATGCCGATTCTTTATTGAATTGCCCCATCAAAAATTCTAAATTATTCCATGACCTTACTCAATTTTATCGGCACTCTGGGTGCTTTGGCCTTGATATTGGCCTATGGCATGCAGCAGTTTGGGCGCTGGCGTGCGGAAGATGTGATTTATTCGCTGACCAATGCGCTGGGGGCCAGCTTGATTTTGGTGTCCTTGGTGGCTGAACCCAATATTCCGTCGATTGTGATGGAATTATTCTGGCTTTTGATCAGCATCGTTGGGCTATGGCGTGCCTGGCGTGGGCCAAGGCGCAAAGACGATTAAGCGCTTGGCGTGGGTATTTTACATTGCTGATTTACGCCTTGCGCAAATAGCACGCTTTCAACATAAAGCTACCGCCATCCATTTTGCAATCGACTTCATGATCACCGCCCACCAGGCGAATGCTCTTGACCTTGGTGCCCATCTTGAGCGTGACCGACGAACCTTTCACCTTTAAGTCTTTGATCAAAACTACCGCATCGCCATCGGCCAAGACATTGCCGTTGGCGTCCTTGACAACGGCATCGTCGGAATCGGCTTCAACCGCAGCGGCCATCGGCCATTCAAAACCACAATCCGGACAAATATAATTGTCGCCATCGGGGTAAGTGTTTTCGAGCGTGCATTGCGGACAAGCGGGCAGGGTAGACATGGTTGTAGTGTGTGAATAGGAAAGGTGCGCAATTATACCCGATTCGGCAATTTCGCCAATTTCGTCAATACCGCCGCCCATACTTCATCCACACTAATGCCGGTCATGCACGGATGCTGTGGATTTTCCCAACTTTGGGTGGTATCCAGCGGACATTTACCCTTGGGGTTGACCGACATCGCATCATACTCGCGGTAACAGGGCGAGCAGCCGATTTCTTTTTTCCAGATATTGGTATTGTGCGCATATCCACTGCCAACAGGGCTGGTGGAACCCCATAAAATGACGGCGGGCGTCGGCGGCAACAAGGCCGTGGCATGGTTGGAAAAACTATCCACCCCCACATGCAAGCGCGCCAGTTTGATCGCTTGCATACTTTCAACCAGACTCAATTTGCCGCGCAAATCGGTCACGCCAGGCAAGGCCGGATCGCTGGACGCACCGATTTGCACCAACTGGTATGGCGCGAAGGCGGGATCAGCGCGCATTCTCTCGACCAGGCTGTGCCAGTAATGGATGGGCCAATTTTTATACGGTGACCAACCCGCCTGACAATGTAAGGTGATGATTTCTTGCCCCACCAAAGCCTGCAACGCCGGGTTGGTGATGGCAGGAAATTGCGGCGTAAAGCCCACCACACTATCACTCTCTGCTACGGGCAAACCCAGTTCCTGGGCGAAATAATCCAATAAATTGCGTTGCATCGGCTTATTCGGGTAACCCTCGGCAAAGGGATAGCCAATAAAATTCACACTGTGCAATAGCGCTTGCGCCACAAAATTGGCACTGTCGCGCACTTCACTGACCGCGCTACTGATGAGCGGAATCTCCTTGAATTGGGCCGCGCAATAGTAAATAATCTTGCAATTGGGGTGCAAGGCCTTGTAGCGCGCCAAAGCATGTAACGTGAGGACGATATCGCCCGCCGCGCCGGGGCGATTTGCATGTAATTCTGCATGTAACTCAGCCTCGCCGCCAATCGAGAGTGACCAGGTTTTTGCCTGGTTTTGCATATCCACATCATCGGGCACCAATTTTAATACTTCCTGGGTGTGATCGACTGCATTTTGCCAATTATTCAATTGCTGGTAACAGCGCGCCATAATCCGGTGCGGTTGATCGGTGTATTTATCGGGTTCGATGAATAAATCGGTGGCAGGCAAGTCTTGCAGCGAAAATTCGCAAAAGGCAATCGATTTATGCCATTGGCCCAAATCGAAATAGGCGTAGGCCAATTCCATCGAAATTTCGCTAAAGCGTTGATCTTGCGCCAGTGCTTCAAAGCCCGTGGTAAAGAAAGCGCCATAGTCACCATTTTGGTAAGCCAGCAGACGCTCGCAACGCATTTTATAGAGCATGCAAAAGACATGCTCATCCCAATAACCCGGTTTTTGCGCCAGATATTCGGTATAAATGTCAATCGCTTCCTGATAGCGTCCGGCATCTTTAAGCGTGTTGCCCAGGTAAAATAACACGCGTAAAGTGCGCTGGCCGTGGTTATATTCACGCTGCAAAATGCGCAAATTGCGTGACGGCCCCAGTTCTTGCTGCAAGTTGGTGGTCCAGCGGTGGTGAATATTGAGATCGGTGGAGAGCAAGCGCGCATGGCTGGGCCAATACGGGTATTCGTGGCAAGCGCCCTGGTAATGAATGCCAAGGCCAGTGCGCCAGAGCCGATGATGGATAAAGCGGGTACTGTAGTTTTCCGCCCGGTCTACAATGCCAAAGCCAAATACATCGTTTTGATACTGTAATAAGGGTGGCACGCGTTGCGGTTGCAGCAGGATATCGTCAGCATCCATCCACAGTATCCAATTAACCAGCCGGTTCAGCGTTTGCACATATTGATTGCGCGCCTGACCGAAATGCCACAGTTTCCAATCGCCTGTTTCATCCTGTTCGGAGGCACCAAAATAGCGCCGCACCAGCACGGTTTTGGCCATCAATTGCGGTGGCACCCGGTCCAGCGCAACTTGCCAGCCTGCGCTATCGGCCCAGATTTGAATGATTTCCAGAGTGCGATCAGTTGACCCGGTATCGATGATGCAAATCAGATCGGCAATCTCGCCCACCGATTGCAGGCAGCCGGGTAAATCCGCCTGTTCATTTTTTACGATCATGCCCACGCCCAATTCGAGCTTGGCGCTCATTTGCATGGCGTGGTAATAATCGTCGTCCATCGCTACTTTGCCTTGCTCGGGCTTACGCAAGACCATATCGCGTTGGCCCATCATGGGGTAGGTTTCTTTAATGGTAAAGCCGGTTTTATGGGCCGCCAATTCCAGCGCGTGCAGACACCAGATTTGGGGATGGATGCTGTAATGGCCCTCGGTAAAATCGCGCTCAATGCCGTCCGATTGACTATCCGGGCAACGCACAAATAACATACCGCCGGGTTTCAACAGATCAAAAATGGCCTTCAGCGCCGCCAGCGGAAAATAGAAATGTTCAATCACATGAATGATGGTGATGAAATCAAATTGTAGCGGGGGCGTAGCGGCGCTATCCCATGGCCAGGGTTGCTTGGTTTGGCCATGCTTTTCAAAATCACATTGAAAGGCATGCACTTTGAGTTGTTCTGCCTGGGTAAATTGCAAAATTTCCGGAATGCCGTCGATGGCATAACTTTGCCAGCCGAGCAAACCGAGGCAATGCGAGAGCCAAGGGTATTTGGAGCCGATGTCCAGGCAGCTTCTATGTTGTCCCGGTGCCGGGGCCTGCGCCGGAAACCAGGAATGGAAGGTGTTGGCCAGATATTGGTTGACATCGCGCTCGTGTTGCGACATGGTGTCGCCGGGCAATTCATGGTGGCCTTCATATACCTTGTCGTCAAGCGTTGCCTGGTAATAAAAACCGCACTGCTGGCAAGCCTGGTAAGGGTGCGGTTGCAAGTCGGGACGGGGCAGGGTAAATTCATGGCAGCCGCAGATTGGGCAGGCTTCGCGCTGCAAATTTATTGACATAACCTTATCCTTTCAATCGCTAATTTGGTACACGATTATAAACTGACTTTCGTGATTGTGGCTTAAATTTGATATCATGTGCTGATTCAAGCTCGCCCCAGGCAAATATCATGCATGTACCGATACCGTATCTATTTCAAGGCCCACCCGCCAAGGCGCAAGCGTGGTTGACGCAATTGGCGCGCGCCATGCCGGCTGAAACCATTGTGACGCTGGATCAATTGTCTGATGGGCAGCGCGCGCAGGTGGAACTTGCCATCGTGGCCAATCCTGATCCTTTGGAATTGAAAACCCTGCCCAAACTGAAGTGGGTGCATAGTCTGTGGGCCGGGGTGGAACGTCTGGTGGCGGATTTGCACGACAGCCCGCTGACCATTGTGCGCCTGGTTGATCCGCAATTGGCCGCCACCATGGCCGAAGCGGTATTGGCGTGGACGTTGTATCTGCATCGCGACATGCCCACCTATGCGCGCCAGCAAGCGGCCCGGTTGTGGCAAGCGCACACGTATGTGCGCCCGGAGCATAAAACGGTAGGGGTGTTGGGTTTTGGTTTGCTGGGGCAGGCGGCGGCGCAAAAATTACTGGGTGTGGGCTTCCAGGTTTGTGCCTGGCGTCGCTCGGGTGCTGTGCTTGACGCCAGCCTGAATCCGGTTACGGTTTTTTCCGGCACCGATGGCTTGTGTGAGGTGCTGCGCCGTTCGAATATTTTGATTTGTTTATTGCCGCTGACACCAGAAACGCAGGGTTTGCTGGACGCAAAACATTTGGCCAGCTTGCCTGAAGGTGCTGCCTTGATTAACTTCGCCCGTGGCCCGATTGTGGATAACGCGGCGCTGTTGGCCTCGCTCGACAGCGGGGCGCTGGGCCATGCGGTGCTGGATGTGTTTGAACAGGAACCGCTGCCAGTGGATAGCCCATTGTGGGCGCATCCCAAGGTGACGGTGTTGCCGCATATCTCCGGCCCCACTGATTTGGAAACGGGCGCGCAAATTGTCGCGCAAAATATTGCACTCTATCG
>CAMBDR010000387.1 GCA_945864765.1 Janthinobacterium lividum
GCTCATTCTCCGCGCTGATGATCGTAATCAAGGCAAACGTAATACAAAACAACCGCCACCCAGGCTACCGCCATTTTCCAGGTGAACCGTGCCAACACGGCCCCGGTTTTTATGCATTTTTGCCACTTCACTGGAGAAATACAGCCCCAAACCCGTGCTGCTGGTGGCAAAATTAACGCCGCTGCGCGCGCCATTCAACGCCATCTTCCCCATCTCCAACATGGAGGGTGGATAACCGCGTCCATTGTCTTCCACCCGAATTTCAAGGTAATCGCCATCTTCAATAAACAGTAAGCGCACCTTGTTCAAGGTGTAATGCGTTGCGTTATTGATGGCATGACCAATGACGCCAAGAATCAAATCTTCATCGAAATACCAAACCAAATCGGGCGGCAATTCCACTTCCAGCGCAATCGCCTTGGACTTGAGTAGCACCCGGCTCTGCGCCTGCACCAGCGATGAAAAGTCTTCCAATTGTTGGCACTGGCAATCAAAGGGATACTCAGCCTTGCCCACTTGTTTATACAAGGCCAAAAGTTGAATCAGATTATTGTTGAGGCGCTTGGATTCATACAACATTTGCGCCATTTGGGCAATTTTGGGGTCGGTCGGGCTGGCTGCCGCATCGACCAGCAGGTTTTCCAGGGTGCAGCACAAGACGCTGATGGAATTTTTCATGTCATGCGCGGTCGAGGCCAAAAACAAAAATAAATCAGGTACTTCGGTTAAGCTCTCGTCTACATCCGTATCCATCATGCCCCTCTCCCTCGTTATCTGCGCCAGCCATCAACATGGTCTCAAGCGAGATATTACTCTTGATCGGCTCTAAAAAACCAAATGGGAGGCCCGCGCCTCCCATTTATTCCACAAACCCTGACAAAACCCGTTTTCGGGTTTAATCGCCCTGGCTAACTTTGCCCAGTCCACTGACTACTTTGTTGATATGGCCGGGCTTGCCATAATAAGTCATGCTGCCAATGCCATTAAGGTTGGCATTGAGGGTATCACTGGCATACACGCTCACCTCACCCAGGCCATTTAAAGAAACATTGGCGATTTGACTTTTCAATGATTTGGCATCCACACTGCCCACGCCTTTGGCATTGAGTATCAGATTGTTCACACGACCTTCCAGCTTGACTGCGCCCACGCCTTCATAATTCAATTCAAAGTCGCTGGTTTTAATATGTTTCACTTCGGTTGGCCCTACGCCTTTGACACGTAATTTGGTCAATGTCGGCACGCTGACCAGCACCGTAATACCCTCTTCACTTTTGAATTTCTTTGCCTTGTTTTTAAACGACAAGACCAATTCATTATTCACCACTTCGGTCGTGACTTGATCCAAATTATTTTCCTCGCTGTTGATCTTCACCGCTTGCGCCGGGCCAACATCCACTTTCAAGTTGAAGACGCCATCGCTGCTGATGCTGGCAAACGCAGGCAAATTACGAACTTGCTCTGCCGCAAAACAATCCGCACCGCTCAAGAGCAAAATGGGGACAACAACACTGGCCAGTGCGATGGAAAAAGATTTTGTGTAAGAATGGTTCATGGTGGGCTCCAAAATGGATGAGTTCGATGAATTCGATGAATTGCCCACAGTCTGCCGCATGCACAACGGCGGGTATAGTGATTTGAGACAGAGTGCGCAAAGCGGGGGATGAAATGCAAAAAAACTGCTTAGTCGCGCAACCAACGCAGCATATGCGGAAAAGGAGGCACCCCGACCGCCTCGGCGCGTGGCGCACTCAAAGCCAAACCCGCCCACTCCAAAAATGGCAAGCCAATATAAGTGCCCGACTCAAACATCTCAATCAGCCAGTCAGAATCGTTTTTATAGCCATTCGGATGAAATATCACCTCCAACGGCAAGCCGATGTATCGCGCCGCCGCAAATGACCACAGCACAGCACCTATTTCTTCGCCCTCGGTTGGCCAGGGCAAGACTAATTGATCCGTGCCAATGGCGTCGCGCTGGCTAGCCGGTG
Source organism: Janthinobacterium lividum (assembly GCA_945864765.1). Taxonomy (GTDB): domain Bacteria; phylum Pseudomonadota; class Gammaproteobacteria; order Burkholderiales; family Burkholderiaceae_D; genus CAMBDR01. Next base: position 1,992 of record CAMBDR010000387.1, read on the forward strand.
CCACCGCCAAATGCCCGGCCTCGTGCAATATATCGCCAGGATATTTTAATTTTTCGACATCCAGAAAAATACCCGTGCGATCCAATTCCAAACCTGGCAAAAAGGTGTTATCTGGCAGAGTGCGCCGATGCAATCCAATTCCGATATGTGCGAGAAACGCTTCAATTTTTTCCAAATCGTCATTCATGATCGATGCACACTTAAGCCGCTTCGGCCAAATCATCCTGCGCCAACTGGGGCAACAGGGTCTTTAAGCGATACACCCGTTGCCGATAATTACCTTCCGGCCCACTTGGCCCACAATCCACATCAAGAAAAACCCGGCTGACCCGATCCAACAATTGCCGCTCCTGTCCGGTGCGCAATAAAATCAGACGGCGTTTGCTGCGGCCAAAATGTTCTCGAATATCCAACACCAGGCAATGACCATGGTCAGCACGATGGATATCAATCAATAATGCTTCGGCCCGTGTCAAACCAAACACCCAGGCCAATTCCAGCCTTGCCGCCAAAAAGGAATGACGGCTCGCCATCTCCCGCGTTAATAATGCCTTGGCCTGTACTGCCCAAGGGAGCGCTTTCGGTGTCGGTGTAATTTTTTCCAACAAGGCTTGCGCCTGAGACACGCCTTGCAATGCCGCCTGATGCAACCAAAGAACGGCTTTGATATCGTTACCTTCTCCGTCACGCCGATTGCGCCACATCGCACTGCCGCATTCCCATTGCGCCAAGGCATGGCCCAAATTAGCAGCACGTTCCAACCAGGCTTGCGCCTCGACCGCATTGCGTTGCGAAAACTCGGATTTGAGGTAAATTCGCGACAAAGCAAACCAGGCATCCGCCGAACCTTGCTCGCCCGCCAATTTCAACCAGCGCACGGCTTTCTTGAAATTGGCACTGCCCACACCAGTGCGCCCACCCTCGGCATCCATACGCGCGTACATCAGTCCCAAACATACTTGTGCCTCACGCGCCCCATGAAAAGCAGCCACCTCCCACAATTGTTGTTTATCCACCACTCCCGAGACCCGCAACAACTCCTCGCATTCTTCCTCGCCGAGGCTATCCAAAGCGCTGGCAGAACGCACTAACAATATCAATTGCTCACTCGAAGCCGCGCCCTCTGCACGCGCCAATTGCGTCATCAAGGTCTGTGCTTGGGGCAAGGCCCAACGTAAAAATGCGGGATACTCCTGCGCGGCCCAAGCTTGCTCCATCAGTGCCTGCTGCGCTTCTGCCACGCCAGCATCGGCGGCACGTTGCGCCCATACCTGAGGCAGTGTCGAGCCAGTATCGGGATTTGATTTTTCTTGCTGGGCCAATAACCATTGTGCTTGCGCCAAGCCCGATTCGGCGACCTGAGCCAAAATTGACATCACACTCGCATGCACCTCTGGTGTCAAAATCGCTTCGGGCTGAGCCAACATCAGTTGGACGTACACCAAACCGGCAGGCATCACCCCTGCCTCAAAAGCACGCAAATACCACCCCCCCATTTGCAGCGGTGCTTCCCCCTGCCAAACCGTTTCAAACGGGATGGCCTGACCGATCAAGATCCACGCTTGACTGAGATTCTGGCGCGCCGCCCGATCCAGCCAATGCAACGCCGTGATGTGGTTTCGCGCCAGACTGGCGCTGCCCTCCAAATATAATCTACCCAAGGCGAGCTGTGCGTCGGCATCGCCCGCACGCGCACTCCGAATGACTGCCAATTCATCTCGATTTGCCATAATTATTCATATTTAGCTTCATTACTAGAAAAAAACCCACGTCGGAATGACTAAAGTATGAAGCCTTAGTTCGGAAAAGTGGTGCTTATAGTCTAAAACAGCGAAAAATCGTCAGTTCCGCGCAACATTGCCCTGTATGACGTCTTGTGAATAACTGAACTTACGCTATAATTCGCCTCGCTGATGCCCGCCTATAAATAGAAATCTTTCAACAAATTTTCATCAGCATAAAAATAGTTTTAGCAACATTGCTTGCGATCTTGCAACAGGCAAATCGTCTGCAAAATACAACAGAAGCGCCACGTTTTAGCACTTTTCACCAGTTCAGATTCTGCTAAACCACTAATTCGCCACGTTGCGGACAAGTTACGATTAATGTTCAGCTCATCCGCTCGCTAGCCGCTTCACAGATTTACGGATCTTTAACCGATTTATCTTAACAAGGACTTCAAAATGAAAAAATCATTATTAGCACTCGCAGCTTTGGCTTTCGTAGCCAGCGCAGCACAGGCCCAATCCAACGTCACCATCTATGGTCAGGTTGATATTGGCGTTGTTAAAACCAAAGACCTAACCACACGCATTGGCCGTGGCGACAACAACAAGCTTGGCTTCAGAGGCGTGGAAGATTTGGGCGGCGGCTTGTCCGCAGTGTTCCAACTCGAAATGCGCTTTGAACCAGATACGGGCACGACTGAATCTTTCAATTCAACCACACCAGGCAACAGCCGGCCATTATTCCAAGGCCAATCCCGGGTTGGCTTGAAGGGTGATTTCGGTCAAGTCCGCATGGGTCGTGGCTTATCAGCAATGCAAGAATCTGCTGGTGGATATGAACCATGGGGCTTTACTGGCAACCGCGGCACATTGTTAACCTATTCCTTGGCTGGCTACAATGGCGATCCATTAAACTCGGGCAGCTCGCAAAACCGCTTTTCGAATGGTCTTTTTTACAATACACCCGTCTTTGGTGGCGGCTTCCAAGCCAACTTCAGTTTAGCCAGCAAAGAAGCACTGACTAACGGCACACCAACCGTGAACCCGTACTCGTTTTCCAGCACTTACAACAATGGCCCGCTGTCCATGATGTTCGGTTACGAGCGCAATGCGATTGAAACTCGTTTCTGGAACCTTGCAGGCACTTACACCATCGCTTCCGCTAGCAACCTGAAAGTAATCGGCTCTTATGCACATCAAAGGCCTAATGGTGGTGCCACCACCAAAGGCTGGGTTTTAGGTCTGCAAGCACCCGTGGCTAGCGGCGTAATCTTGGCTGGCTATGGCCGCAACAACAGCGATGGACGCTCTGGCGTCAACGCTGCGGGCATTATCAGTGCGGCACCGGTTGCTACCGTTGGCATCGCCAATGATCGTCAATTCTCGATTGGTTACGAACACACTTTGTCCAAGCGTACATTCTTGTACACCGATTACTGGACCCGTCGCGTACCTAACACAGCAGCAGGTTTGGTTGGCGGCGGCACTACCAGCACCCATACCTTTGATGTTGGCATTAACCACCGTTTCTAATGGGTGGC
>CAMBDR010000388.1 GCA_945864765.1 Janthinobacterium lividum
ACTGCCGGTAAGAAGCGTATCCGTTTACCAGATGTCGAAGTCTTCCAAAGAAATGGCCAACCGTGGATTAAGGGTTGCCGCACTACCAGGCGCGGTGATGAACATTGGGGCATATCTTTATTTGATCGGCAACCATCATTTGCGGCCAGAAGCGGTTGGATGAATTTCAAAGTGCCAAAAGACACGCCCATCCCGCCAAGTTTAGCGGTAACCCAAGATGGTGATTTGCCTGGCGCGGATAATCATTATTCAATTGCACCAAAGGATGACATGCCGCTTGCATTATTTGTCGCGCATCTCAAAGAAATTGCATTGCACATTAAAGATTGGTGAGGTGGAAAATGTCAGAAATTTCAAGTCGCGCATTGCTAAATGCGTTATATGCCATTAAAGGCGAAATTGCGACAAACGAACGATTGATTTCATCAAATGAAACCGACGACGATGAACGCGATGCAGCAGAAGATTACATTCTTGAACTCAATGCTGCATTCGGCGAGTTTGCAGCCCTGTACCAGGAACGCCAAGCAAACAATGATAAGCTGCCACCATTCGATAGTTTGTTTGATGCCTGATTTTTCCCGGCAGCGAACCAGAGCACGGTACCGCTCAAGTTCGCTGAACTCAAATTCTAATTTACGCTATTCTGCCCATGACCACACCAACTCCTCCAACACCACCCACATCACCAGCAACAGCGCCAAGCCCTCCACCAGACAGAGCATGGATTTCAGCGGTTATTGCACTCCTTGGCGTCACGATTGGAACATTACTAACAATTGGCGCGCAGTACTGGATCAGCTACAAAGGAATAGAACAACCAAAAATTGAGCTTGAGGCGCAAAAAACAGCACTGGAAATGAAAAAGGCTGCGATTGAGGTACATAAGCAAGCGCTTTTGCTTACACCAAACTTGGAAGTTAATTGCTGGACAAAACCAGTTGATAGGTGGTCTTGGAAGGTTTCTTGCACAACCAAAAACAACGGCCAGTATCATGCGGATGTACAACTGGTCAACGTAAAAATAAGCTTGGATTCGTCCTCAGATGAAAAAGTATATGAATCGGGAAATGGGTTTGCCATTGATTATGGGAAAAAATCGTACCGCGCAACGCCGGGAAGCTCCGGAGATCTTTGGTTTTATATAAATTTCGACAGAAAAAAAATAAAACCGGAATCAGTCGCTCGGACTTGATTGCCATTGTTAATTTTGACTATTCCACCATAGCCACGGCGCAAGATTATATGATAAATCAGTTTCCAGAGTTAACAAAATTGGTGAAAGACACATCGAGAAACGGGCAAATAATTAGAGTTCGCATCGAACCTATGGAACCAGTCAATAATGAATAATTCATTAAGACTCATCAAGGTTGCTTAATCGGCCCAGCGAAAACCGCGCATGGGCACGTTTTCGATGCGGTCAAAGTCCGGGTCCACTTCACGAAAGGCATCGCGTATGGTGCTCACATGTTTGCGGATATTGTCGCGATTGCGTCCGCTTTTCACTACCTGGAATAAATCTTCATACGACACCACCTGGCCGCGTTTTTCATGCAGCGTGACCAAAATCCGTTGCGCGGTGAGCGGTAGGTTGATGCGCTGGCCGCGCCAAATCGGGTTGCGCTGGCGCAAGGGGTCAATCGATAATTCATTGGCATTGGCAATGGCCTGCGCTTCTTTACCCGCGTTTTTGCTGGCCGAGCGGTCTTTGGCTGCGCGCAGGATTTCGAGAAAGGTATCGATGAAGTCGGACTCTTCAAACGTGGCCTTTTGTAGATAGTCCCAGGCATCCAGCGCTTTCATGATGCTGCGGTAAATGGTGGCGGGCATGGCGGAGACCACCAGCACCGGGGTGCAATGGCTTTTATTGATGGCGTTAATAATGGCCACGCCCGCATGGCGTTCGCGCCCCAGTTCAATATCCAGCACCACCAAATCATACTGCTCACGCGCCAGGGCGGCTTCGGCATCGTCGCGGTTAAACCATTGATCGACCACAATGCCGGTGCGCGCCGATTCAATCCAGGCTTTTAACTGGTTACTGGTGGGGATATCATCTTCAATTACCGCTACTTTTACCATATTGCCTCCGCAATCTTTTCCGCTGGCGTCAAGTATCCACGTTTTTGCGCCAAATGTCTCGTATGCCGGCGCAGAATCTTGTGAAGATTTCTTCACACGGGCGGCCCGCCCTTTCCGCGCGCGGAACAAGCGCCCACACGCATCGCGCATACTGCCCCGGCGGCACCCTTGCTTGCTCGCGATGGCAAGGCGCAAGATAGCAGCATGCATTAGCCAGACACCGTTTTATTATTTATTTTAATTTCACTCATTAATCACACTCATTAACCAACATCAAGGAGTATGTCATGTTTAGCCGGATCAAGCTGCTCACCACCAAAGGTTTTATCGGCATCGCCGTGTTGGCGGCAGGTACGTATGCGCTGCTTGCCAGCAAACCGCTGCACCATATCGGCAGCGGCGAGATTGGGGTGCGTATCAATCAATTTTCCGGTGACATTACCCAGGTGCGCGATGGCATGGTGTTGGTGTTACCGGGTTTGCATCAATTGCGGCGCTATGCGATGCAAGATCAAACGTATCGACCCAGCCAGAACGGGCGCAGTGAAGCGCCGTTTCAATCCATCGAAGGTTTGTCGCTGGGGGTGGATTTGAGTGTGCGCTATGCGCTGGACCCGGCCAAAGTGGGGCAAATCGCCAAAAACTTGCCGCCGGATTTGAATGGCCAGGTGGTAGAACCTGCGGTGCAAGGGATTATTTACAAAGCCTTTGCTCACTACACGGTGCGTGAGATTTTTTCCACCAAGCGTCAGGAATTGCAGCAAATGATTGAAGGCGAACTCAAACCCAAACTGGCCGCCGATGTCATTTTGTTGCGCGGCGTGATGATAGGCAAGGTGGAACTGCCCGCCGATTACCGCGCCGGGATGGAAAAATTGCTGGCCACCGAGTTGGAAAGTGAAAAAATGCGCTTTACGCTGGAGCTAAAAGAAAAGCAAGTCAAGCAAACCGCGCTGGAAGCCGATGCCGAAAAAATCAAGCGGGAAAAAGCCGCCGAAGCCTCGGCCAGCGAGCAAATCATTGCCGCCAAGGCGCAGGAAGAGGCGATGAAGCATGTGCTGCCCTTCAAGCAAAAGCAAATTGAACAGCGTTCGCTGGAAGCGGATGCCGAGAAAGGCGCGCGCATCAAGCAAGCCGAAGGCAGCGCCCAGGCGCGCCGGATTGAAGCGGCGGGTGAAGCGGATTCGCGCCAGAAGCTGGCGGACGCCGAAGTGTATCGGCTGGAAGCGGTGAACAAGGTCACCAGTGTGCAAATGGAGCGTGAGGGGGTGCTGATCAGCAAGCATCCTTTATTGATTCAAAAAACCATGGCCGATAAATTGTCGGACAAAATCCAGGTGATTATTGCGCCACCGCCGGCTGATGGTGGCTTTATCGGTGCCGCTTTGCTGGGTGCGGGCAAACGTGGTAAAGCGCCTGCGGATGCGGTGCCGGAAGCGCCGCCAGCAGCCGCACCTGAGGCCGCACCTGCGGCGGCACCGGAGGGTGAAACCGTTAGCGTTCAGGGGCAATAATCATGTTGATCGAATTATTCGCAGCCGCTGCCGCTGCCATCGTTGCAGCAAACCCGGCCAGCCCGGTTGGCCCGGTCGGCACGGTCAGCACCCTCGGCCCGACTTATGCGATTGTGACGCAAGACCAAATTTCGCTCCGCGCCGCACCCAAAGACGCCGCGCACGCGCAAGCGGTGTTGTGGCAAGGCGATATGGTGGAAGTGCGTGCCGACAAGCGCGATTATTGGCAGGTGTACGACCACCGCCGGGAGCGCGCCGGGTATGTGAAGGCCAGCCAGTTACGTCGCATTTCGCTCAAGGCCGAAGACAGCGCCGACACGCTGGCGGTGGTGCGCTTTTTGCGTGATACGCCGGGAGCCGATAGTTTGGGCTTGAGTTATGCTGCTGCATGGCTAAAAGCCGCCAGCCCGGCCCAAACGGCGGCCATTGGCGGTGAAGCGTTTGACGCCATTGGCGGTATGGCGGAACGGCTGGCGCGGCGTGCCTCATCGCGGCTGGTGAAACCGAATGATGCGGTGGTGGCGGCGCACCTGGAAGTGGTGGCGCAATATGGTGTGGTGATGAAGGGTTACGAGCGCGATGGGCGCATGCATTTGTGTTATGACGGCGAGGCGTATCGGCGTGTGCTGGCCTTCCCGAACGCGAGCCAGGAGCAAAAAGCGCGTGCCGCACTGGGCCTGAGCCGGCATGATTGCATCGACCCGGCCATGCCAGCCTTGGCGCGCTTCAATCTGGATCAATGGCGTGGCGAGGTATTGGAGCGGGTGGATGTGGCGAGCTTGCCCGAGTACCTGAAAAACCGCATCAAAATTCGCCGCGCCGGGGTATGGTCGGCGCTGGCGTATCAATATCGCCGTCAGGAAGGGCGTGAGAAGTCCAGCAGCGAGGCGGGGCAACGCGCCTTGGCTGAATTGGCGAGTGTGAATAAAGCGGAATTGACCGATGAAGATATCGGCACGTATGCCGATGCGGCGGTGCGGGTGGGGGCCAGCCGCTGGGCTGCTGAGCCGGGTTTGCCGGGTTTGCCGATGGCTAGCGCCAAACCGGGTTTGAGCGTTGTCACCCGTAGTGGGCAACCGGGCGAAACCTGTGTGGCTTTGGTGGATGCGAAGCACGATCAGCAAAACCCTTTGATTCAGCGCTGCACCTGGGGCGTGGTTTGGGCAGCGTCTGGCCGCGCCAATGCGGCGGGTTCGGCCTTGACGCTGGCGGTGCAGCCGCTGGCGGGCTGGCGCGAGATGTGGGTATTCCAAAACAGTGCCCAAGGTTGGCGCGTGGACGTGCTGCCACCGGCCAGCACAGACCCGGAGGTGGGTTATGCCGAATTTGCCGGTTGGGTGCCGGGGGCCAATAAAATGCTGGTAACGCGTGAAGCCAAAGTGGAGGGGCGGATTAAAACCCGGTTTGAATTGATCAGCATGGAGACCTTGCAGGTGGAAAACGGAGCCGACAAGCCGGATTCGCTGAATGTGTTTTATCGCTGGCAGGATGCGGTTTGGAAGCGGCAGACGGTGGCTTTGCGTTAGGGGGAAATTTTCGGCACCAGCGGCCACGCTGTTCAAATAAAGGCGGCTTTGATGACTGTGGCAACATCAGCCACAACCAATCCGCCAAACGCTTTACTTCCTCGCTTTCACTTTTTTGAAATTTGCTCACA
>CAMBDR010000389.1 GCA_945864765.1 Janthinobacterium lividum
TGGAAGGTTTCATTTTGATCTCTGCTGGATATATGGGAAGGGACTCAACCTAATGCCTGACAAGGTCAGCACCACGTTCAGTCATGCGAAATACCATGCCAAAGCAGCTAACGCCGCGTGCGGAACAACTGCGGCAACAAACTCGCCAGACGGGCCCGCTCATCGCCTTGCGCCGAATGCAAAGCCTGTTGCGGGCCATGCAAAAATTTGGCGGTCATCCCTTTGGAGAGCGCTTCCAGCACCTCATGCACATCATCCCCACGCGCCAACATTTTTTTGGCGCGCTCCAGCTCATGCAAGCGCATGGCTTCGCTGGTTTCATGCAAATTCTTAATTATCGGCACGATGGCGCGGTCATCAATCCAGTGCATAAACGATTGCACCCTGGTTTCAATAATCGCTTCGGCCTGCGCAATGGCCGCTTGCCGACTTTCGCGCCCGGTTTGCACCACACTGGTCAAATCATCCACGCTATACAAAAATACATCACGCAAACGCCCGACTTCCGCTTCCACATCACGCGGCACCGCCAAATCGACCACAAACATCGGCTTATGGCGGCGCGCTTTAATCGCTCTTTCCATCATGCCCAGGCCAATAATGGGCAAACTGGAGGCGGTGCAAGAAACGACCACATCAAATTGCGATAATTGATCCGGCAATTGCCCCAATTGCATGGCGCGCCCATTAAAGCGTTGCGCCAGCACAAAAGCACGCTCCAGCGTGCGATTGGCCACCGTCAAACTCTTCGGTTGTTGCGCGGCAAAATGGGTGGCGCACAATTCAATCATCTCCCCGGCACCAATAAACAACACATGTTGATCATGCAGGGTATCAAAAATCCGTTGCGACAAACGCACGGCAGCCGCTGCCATCGAAACACTATGCGCGCCAATTTCGGTAGTGGAACGTACTTCTTTGGCCACCGCAAAGGTGCGTTGAAACATTTGATGCAAGTAAGTACCCAAGCCCCCGGCCGCCTCCGCCTGGCGCACCGCATCTTTCATTTGCCCCAAAATTTGTGGCTCGCCCAGCACCATGGAATCCAGCCCCGAAGCGACCCGAAACGCATGCCGTACCGCGCGCTCCTGCGGTAGCGCATACAGGTGCGGCAGCAGATTGGAAGGGTTGAGTTGATGGTAGCTGGCCAAGAAATGGGCGCTGGCTTCGACCGGGTTTTCGACATGGCTGACGCAATACAATTCGGTGCGATTACAGGTCGAAAGAATGGCCGCTTCATCATGTTGCACCGCCTCTTGGGTGGCATTACCAAACCACGCACGTGCCGCCACCACGGCCTGACCCACCTGGTCGGGCGCGAAGGCGAGCTTCTCGCGCAGCGAAACGGGCGCGGTAGTGTGGTTTAAGCCAACGGCGAGTAATTGCATCGGATAAATAAAAAGGTGGCGGAAATGCGTATTATAACGGGTGTACCGCCTTACATGGAAGAATGGCGTGGATTGTTATTGCTTTAGCTCAATTTTGATCAGAATCCCGGGATGGCTTGCCGCCGAATAAGGGCAGGCAAGGCCAACCAACCGAAAAACTTCATGCTTGCTCGTCAGCCAACACACCAGGCTTTACTTCACGCTCGCCCGGGTTTCCTTGGAACTGGCTGCCCCGGCCTTATCAACCAGGCGCAAACCGCTGCGGCGTTGCAATTCCACCTCATCGGCCATCACCCGTGCCGCCTCGTTGAGCAACACATCTTTGGCATTCTTGGCCTCTTTTTCGGCGGCCAATTCAGTTTCCAGATTGCGCTCGTCGGCCAGCAAACCGTCATCACGCTTGACCGCAGGGGTGCTGCCTTTGCGCCCCTTGGCATTCTTTTTCGCTGCGGCCACATCGGCATTGCTACCTTCATCGGCTGCCTGACGTGCCTTCATGCGCGCTTCCCGCGTATCGGCTTCCTTGCGTCGCACCGCTTCATTTAAGGACACGGTTTCATCTTTTTGCTGCTTGCGGAATTCTTCCACATCTTCCAGCAAATATTGGAAGTCTTTATCTTTGGCGATGCGGGCCTGGTGTTTTTGCTGCAAGCTGGCAAAATGGTCGTGTAAATCAGAAAAGGGGGCGAAATCGGCTGCCTTGATTTTAGTCCATGGCAAGGCGTTGTCATAGCTTGATTCGCCATAGTTTTCACCATCCGACAATTGCGGGAAAGCCACATCCGGTACTACACCGCGCAATTGCGTGGTGCCGCCGTTGACGCGGAAAAACTGCGCGATGGTCATTTTCAATTCGCCCAATTGCGGCTTGCTGGCGTTGCGCTCATCCAAGGGCACCACTTGCTGCACCGTACCCTTGCCAAAGCTTGGCTCGCCAATCACCACACCGCGCCCATAATCCTGAATCGCCGCCGCAAAAATTTCCGAGGCCGAAGCCGAACCGCGATTAATCAAGACCGCCATCGGGCCATCCCAGCCGTAACCGGGGTTCATATCGCTTTCCACCCGCAACCTGCCTGAGGAATCACGCTGTTGCACCACCGGGCCTTTGTCGATGAAAAGGCCGGTCAATTCCACCGCTTCATTGAGCGAGCCACCGCCGTTATTGCGCAAATCGATGACCACGCCATCCACTTTTTCTTTCTTCAACTCTCCCAACAGGCGTGCCACGTCGCGGGTCGCGCTTTTGAAGTTTTTATCGCCTTTGGCACGGGCATCCCAATCCTGATAAAAGGTGGGTAAAGAAATCACACCAATGCGTTGCCCGCCCTCGGCTTCAGGCCGCGTAATAATGGTTTTCTTGGCCGATTGTTCTTCCATGCTGATCTTTTTACGGTTCAGGGAAATGAGTTTGTGCGCACCATCCAAACCTGCATCGACGGGCAAAATATCGAGCCGAACCACGGTATCTTTGGCACCACGAATCAGCGCCACCACGTCGTCCAGACGCCAACCCAGCACCTCGGTAACGCCCCCGTTTTCCTGCCCCACCCCGGCAATTCTGTCACCCACTTTTAATTTACCCGACAAGGCCGCCGGGCCACCGGGCACCAGTTCGCGAATCACCGTATATTCATCTTTTTGCTGCAATACCGCACCAATCCCGATCAAGGACAAACGCATCTGGATATTGAAATTTTCCGCCGCACGTGGGCCAAAATAATTGGTATGCGGGTCAATCGAGGTGGCGTAGGCATTCAAAAAGGTTTGAAACACATCTTCCTGATTCAATTTATACAGGCGACTGGCTTGATTTTCATAGCGCTTGTCCAGCGTGGCACGGATCGCTTTTTCTTCTTTATTGGCCAGCTTTAAACGCAGCCAATCGTTTTTAACCCGCTTGCGCCACAAATCGCGCACTTCATCTTCCGATTTCGGCCAGGTCGCTTTTTCCCGCCCATATTGATACACTTCATTGCTGGTAAATTCAAATTTTCCTTTGAGCAACTCGCGCGCATAAACAAAGCGCTCCGTCATGCGTTGCTGGTATAAATTAAAAATGGCAAAGGGAATCGATAAATCGCCCTCCAGAATCGCATCATCCAGCTTGGTTTGGGCGCTACTGAATTGGTCGATATCGGCTTGGGTAAATAACACTTTTTCCGAATCGAGCGATTTCAGATAGTTGTTGAAAATCTTGATCGACATCGCGTCGTCCAAGGGCAGGGTGCGGTAATGATAGCGGGTTAAAAACTCTGCACTCTTGGCCGCCGCCTTCGCTTGCTCCGGTAAAGGTTTGAGCTGCGGCAAAGGTTTGCCGGATACAGCGTACACATTGAGTGACGCCGCCAATAATAGCCACAGCAACTGTTTTTTCATTTCAAAACTCCAAATTGAGATATCATAATAACCATTTCCCTTGCGCCGCGTATTTTCTTATTAGCCAACTCAACACCAATTCATCTATTAGAGCACTTTTTCAGGCTTGGTGCTGCAACAGCGTATGATTTGCCGAATTTCAATTAGTTCACCCGGCTTGCGCCTGGATACAAAATAAAAACGCCGCGCCAGAAATCACCATAAATCAAGCGACTTTTTTTGCGGGCAGTGCATTAAACCCGGTGAGCAAAGCTTCTTGCTTTTCTTGCGCCGCCGCCAAATGGCGCGCCTTGACGTGGCCGTAACCCCGGATATCTTCCGGGATACTGGCCAAGGCCACGGCCTGGGCCAAATTATCGGCATGCAATTTGGGCAAAATCTGCTCAATTAATTCACGGTACTCGCCAATTAAGCGGCGCTCCATTTTACGTTCTTCGGTATAACCAAAAATATCCAGCGCACTGCCGCGCAAGCCTTTGCACTTGCTTAACAGCGTGAAACCGATTTTCATCCAGGCACCAAACTCGCGTTTGATCAAATGGCCTTTGGCATCGCGCTTGGCAAAGAGCGGCGGGGCCAAATGGTATTTCAGCGTGTAGTCGCCCTCAAACATGGCGGCCACCTTGGCGGCGAACACGCCATTGGCATGCAAACGCGCCACTTCGTATTCATCTTTATACGCCATCAATTTATAGTAGTAGCGCGCCACGGCTTCAGAGAGGCGCAAGGTTTTGCCGTCCAGCAAGCTTTCTGCCTTGCGCACTTGTTCCACCAAGTCCTGATACTGCCGGGCATAGGCGGCATTCTGATAATCGGTGAGTAAAGCCACCCGCTGTTGGATGATGTCGTCCAGCGAGGGCGCACGCTTGAACTCGATCACCTGGGTGGGCGTGGTGTGCGTGGCAGGCGTGGTCAGCTTGAGCAGTGCCGCGAAGTCGTGCGCACCCGCACGCCCCCAAGCGAAGGATTGTTTATTGAAGGCAATAGAGACGCCGTTCAACTCAATGGCGCGCAAAATCGCCGCTTCGCTCAAAGGCACATGGCCTTTTTGCCAGGCGTAACCGAGCATAAACATATTGGTGGCGATACTGTCGCCCATGAGCGCGCCGGCCACCGTGCCGGCATCAATCAAATCGACCCGCTCGGCGCTGCAGGCAGTTTGAATATGCTGCTGCGCCGCTGCGCCAGGAAATTGCCAGTTGGGATTGCGCACAAACGCCGCCGTTGGTGCGGCGGTAGTGTTGATGGCGGCATACGTGCGCCCTGCGCCCATGAGCGAGAGTGCGTCACGCTGGGCCGAGACCACCAAATCACAACCGATCACCAAATCCGCACCGCCCTTGCCGACACGGGTGGAATACAATTGAGCCTGGCGCGCGGCAATGCGCACGTGTGAGGTAACCGGGCCGCCTTTTTGCGCCAGGCCGCTCATATCCAGCACCGAGCAACCCTTGCCTTCGATATGCGCGGCCAC
>CAMBDR010000390.1 GCA_945864765.1 Janthinobacterium lividum
GATTGGCCATGATGGTGTTATACAGGCTACGATATTTTTCATCGTGGATTTGGGTCCTGGGGCCGGCAATTGAATCATAGGTGGTGGCCAACACTTCTTCGGGCTTGCTGCCAAACAAGGTTTGCTCGTGCGCATTGTCCGGGCAGTTACCCGCCCGATCCCAAAACACCAGGGTGCCATCGATTAAATACAGACGATTACGAATGTTATGGCAAGGGCTTTCTTTTGCCATGGTAATAAACGGTGCAACAGACATCGGGGGTGCTCCTTTCAGATTGCTACTACACGACCAAATTGGAAACAAACCCACCAACAATGCCAGTATTGCCAACCTGGCTAACGATCTGCGCTTCATCATGCCTCCAATTACATCTTTTGAATCAAAGTCAGAGCATATCAGCTTTTATTAAATTCGACTGTTTCTTCCCAGGTTGGGGGTTCGCAACCAACCCGGCCCACATTCACGCTGGCAGCAGACATGGCATGGCGCAATGCACTGCGTAAAAAGTCCTGGTTCAATTCCTGTAAGCCTTCCACACTGTCGAGATGGCCGCAACGGTGCATATACGCAATCAAACCCGCATGGAAGCAATCACCCGCACCGACCGTATCCACCACTTTCACCGCCTTGGTGGGGGCGTAATCAACCTGATGCGCGCGTGTGAGCAAGGTGGCGGGCTGCGCGCCACGGGTGATGGCGATCAGTTCGATATGGGAATCATTGAATAAATAGGTGGCTAATTCGGCCACGGTTTTTTTACCCAGGCCCAAAATTTCGAGGTCGTCATCACTGACTTTAATGATATGGGCATGGCGCAAAGCACGTTTCACACCTTCAATATAGGCTTCACGGTGCTTGACTGCGCTGGCGCGTAAATTGGCATCAATCGACACCAGCGCGCCGCGATTGGTGGCCGCGCGCATGGTGGTCAGGATTTTTTGCAAATCTTCCGGCACCAAGGCCAAACCACCGGACTGCAATAAGCGCAATTGATCCGGGAAGGAGGCAACCAATAATTCGGCGCTGATATCGCGATCAGCCACGTCCTGGCGGTAAAAGGTATAACCGGGCACGCCTTGCGCATCGGTATGCACCACCGCCATGGAGGTGGCGCAGGCGCTTTTGATCGAGGTGCCAAACAATACCCCGGCCGATTGCAGGCGTTGCGCAAATAATTTCCCGAAATGATCTTCAGACAGGCGATTGAGGTAAGTCGTGAGTACCCCTTGGCGTGCCAGACCCAGTGTCATATTGCAGACCGAACCACCCAGGCAAGCTTGATATTGCCCGGATGGAAGTTCTATCATATCAACCAGGGCTTCACCAATAGTCGCAATTGTCGAACGCTTTGCTGCCATAATAATTCCTTACTGATTGCTCTGTGCAAAATCGGATTAGGTTGCTTCATCTCTGGGGTCACGCGCCATTAGCCGCGCAACCATTTGCTGTACTGCATCGCCGTCAAACAACACACCCGCTACGGCGTTGGTGAGCGGCATTTCAATTCCCAAGCTGGCGGCCAGCGCGCGCACTGCACGCGCACACGGCACACCTTCGGCAACATGGCCCAATTCGCTGACGATCTGGGCCAAAGGCTTGCCCGCAGCCAAACCCAAGCCCACGCGGCGGTTACGCGATAAGTCACCGGTACAGGTTAAAATCAGGTCGCCAATCCCGGTCAAGCCCATAAAGGTTTCACTGTGCCCACCCAATTTGGTGCCCAAACGCCGAATTTCTGCCAAACCCCGCGTGATCAGGGCCGCACGCGCATTTAAACCCAAGCCCAAACCATCGGCAACGCCGGTGGCAATGGCCAAAATGTTTTTCACCGCGCCGCCTACTTCGACCCCAATTACATCGGTGCTACTGTAAATACGCATTGCGCCGCCATGACAACTGGCCACCACTTTCTCACGCAATTCTGCCGATTCAGAAGCAATCGTCAGCGCGCACGGCAAACCTTGTGCCACTTCTTGCGCAAACGAAGGGCCGGACAATACGCCGATTGGCAAGTCAGGCCCCAATATTTCACGCACAATTTGATGCGGCAGCTTTTGGCTATCCGTTTCAAATCCTTTACACAACCAAATTAAATTGGCAATGTCAGAGTGTTGCATTTGCGTCACTAGCGGACGCAAACCCGCCACCGGACTGCCGACAATTAACAATCCCGGCCCGGCAGCGCCTGAGCGGGCATGCGCCAGCGCGGCATCGAAATCGGCCGTCACTTGCAAACCCGGCGGGAACGCATGGCCCGGCAAATAAGCGCGGTTTTCACGCGCCTGTGCCATCGCCTGCATTGCGCCAGAATCACGCCCCCATAGCAGTACACAATGGTGCTGCGCGAGGCTAATCGCTACCGCACTACCCCATGCGCCCGCACCGAGTATGGTCAGGTTCATTGCATTCACATTATTCCTGGCATCTTGTTTAATCTAATCGATCTGATCGCTTGGCCAGCAGCTTCACCGCACCTGGTTACATCCCTGCTTACTTGCCCCGCTTATTTGCCACAATTTGCAATTATGTCCGAGTTAGGCGTTTCATTCAAGCGTTCGCGTCAGATACCCCAAATTTCGTTCACTTTCGCGTACCCGGTCAAACCGTCACGGTGCTTCACTTTCAGCCATCCTGACGCTGGCGGCTCGCCTAATTCGAGTAAAACGCCTTTTTCGGCAGTAAATACGATAAATCCCGCTTCATCCGGCGTAGCGCGAATTTTGGCGCTCGCCACTTGTACCAATACATTGCGTTTGTTGCTCAAGGCTTTCGATTCCAACCAGGCCAAACCACCGCTGGCATCGCGCACTTTGCTCCATTCGCCATAAGTGAGCACCACTTCAACCGGCATACCGCGCGGCGCGATGAATACTTTTTTCCCTTTTTGCGAAGGCGCGTCAAACATGATGGCAGGCGCGTTGGCAACGGACTTAAATTCCAAGGCAGCGCAAACACTGGTGGCCAGACTCAAGCCACAGAAAATCAAAGCAGATAAGCGAAATGAGGGCATGTTATCAAACAGATTGAACCGACTATAACCAACAGCACACTTTACGTCAAATAAAGTGTGCTGTACTTTTTACTGCATTTTTAATGCGATTTGGTGCAACTTGATGTAACTTAGTGCGCCGCGCCATTTTGGGCTTGTTCTGCCATCGATTGCAGGCGTTGTTGATAAAACGCTTCGAAATTGATTTCAGCCAAATGAATCGGTGGGAAGCCGGCGCGGGTGATCACGTCAGCAATGTTGGCGCGCAGGTAAGGATACAAAATGGTGGGGCAACCAATACCTAACATTGGATCCATTTGTTCTTCAGGAATATTGCGCGCTTCGAAAATACCGGCTTGCTTGCCTTCAACCAAAAACGCCACCTTGTCTTTGATTTTTGCCGTTACGGTGATGGTGACCGTGGTTTCATAAATGCCATCGGCCAATTTTTCGCCGCCGACATCCAGCGCCACTTCAATCGCAGGGCCTTCTTGCTCTAAAAAAATGGATGGGGAATTAGGTTGCTCCAACGACATGTCCTTCAAATAGACGCGTTGGATTTGGAATACGGGTTGTTGGTTTTCGTCAGCCATGGAACACTTTCGTTTGGATTAAAAATGAACGGCAAAAGCCATTCGGGTAGAATTTGAAGCGTAAAAATTCAAAAGTATGAATAGTACAAGAGAATCAGCCATTTTGCAGCAGTAAATCGAGCTTTCCTGCCTTTTCCAGTGCATATAGATCGTCATACCCGCCAACATGTGTCTCACCGATGTAAATTTGTGGCACGGTGCGGCGTCCGGTGCGTTGCATCATTTCTTGTCGCCGCTCAGGAAATTGATCGACCCGGATTTTTTCGACTTCCACCCCTTTCGAGGTTAACAAGCGATCCGCCATAACGCAATATGGGCAGACCGCAGTACTATACATGATGACAGGATTGTTCATGAAAACTCTTTCTTGCAAAAGCTGAAAATGGTGTTGCCTGTTAAAAATTCAAGAGGAAAGCAAAACTATTTGGTGGTGGGCAAACCGGCAGCTTGCCAGGCGGCCAAACCGCCATCCAGCCGCACTGCCCGCTCAAACCCGGCAGCCTGTAAAATAGTGGTGGCCCGGGCCGATAAATTGCCCGTACCACACACCACAATCACCGCTTGTGCTTTAAACTTGTTCAACTCGCTGATGCGGGTCGATAAGTCGGCCAAAGCAATGTTTTTGGCGTCACGCACATGGCCCAGGGCAAATTCATCGCTGCTGCGTACATCGAGAATCAGCGATTTGCCCTGATTCATCAATTGTGTTGCTTGCAAGGGTGACGCTTTCGCGCCGCGACTTTGTAGTGATAAAAACAACAAAGCCGCGCCAGAACTCAGGGCGAGGACGAGTAAAAAAATATTGGTAGTATTATCAAAGATGAATTTCACGGTAGCTCAATGGTTGTTTCAACTCCGGCATTATAAAATAGAAGTCGCAACACAGTTTCAAAAACTTTTTTTGGCGCGATTTCCCCCTCCATCCTCCATTTTACTTGGTTTTTTATTATGTATAAAATCGTTTTTATGCGTCACGGTGAATCTACTTGGAATTTAGACAACCGCTTTACTGGCTGGACCGATGTCGATTTGACGGCAAAAGGCCAAGCCGAAGCCATTCAGGCCGGCAAATTATTGCAAGAAGCCGGATTTGTGTTTGATCTGGCCTACACATCGGTGTTAAAACGGGCGATTCGCACCCTGTGGCTCACGCTCGACACCATGGATTTGATGTGGTTGCCAGTAAAACATGATTGGCGCTTGAACGAACGCCATTATGGTGCCCTGCAAGGCATGGACAAAGCTGAAACCGCCGCCAAATTTGGCGATGCGCAAGTGCTGGTGTGGCGACGCAGTTATGACACCCCGCCCGAGCCGCTGGCAGCCGGCGATAGCCGCGCCTCGTTCAACGACCCGCGCTATGCCGGTTTAAGCCGCGCGCAAATTCCCCTCACCGAGTGCTTAAAAGACACAGTCGCACGCGTGATGCCCGCTTGGGATGAAGAAATTGCCCCCGCCATCAAGAGTGGTCGGCGCATTTTGATCTCTGCCCACGGCAATAGTTTGCGTGCCTTAATCAAAATGCTCGATGGCATTAGCGACGAAGCCATTGTTGGCTTGAATATTCCCAATGGCCAGCCTTTGGTGTATGAGTTGGATGAAAACTTAAAACCGATCAAGAGCTATTATTTGGGCGACCCGGCC
>CAMBDR010000391.1 GCA_945864765.1 Janthinobacterium lividum
CAATATTGGCTTATGATGTCGTTCAAATAATGCGCAAAACCTTACTGAAATACAATTCGCTTGTGCGCAAAGAGGATAAGTTATGGTAAGCCTGAAAGATGATATTTGGGAGCGCATCGTATGGCTGGCAGAAGAAATTCCTTCGGTTGGCTTCAGACAGGTAGGTAAAAAGAAAGAATTTACCAAACAAACTGATCTTGTCGCAGATCTTGGCCTTGTTGGGGACGACGCCACTGAATTTATGGACAGATACGCTACGGCGTTTAATGTAAAACAAGGCGACTATGCGGCATCAGCCTATTTCGATGCAGAGGGGTTGTGGTTATTGCCTGGCTTTAGGAAACGGAAGGAAAAAAAGCATATCACCCTTGGTATGCTTTATTTGGCAGTAAAAAGTGGGGTGTGGGATTCAGAGAAATTAAATCACGCTTACTTAAATAATCAATATGAATGAAGGGCTAACACGGCGCGCCATTGGTTGACAAGTGTGATCACCTGCGCCGTTTCACTTGCATCGGCACCCATTTCGCCGCCAGCACCCCGCCAATAAATCCAAACAAATGCCCTTGCCAGGAAACCCCCGCTTGCCCCGGCAGCACGCCCCAGAGCGCGCCGCCATACACAAAGGCCACCGCCAGCGAGAGTAAAATCGCAAGCCAACTGCGTTCAAAAAAACCACGCGCCAGCAAAAAGCCAAGGTAGCCAAAAATCACGCCACTGGCCCCGATATGCACCGAATAACTCGGCCCAATCAACCACGTGCCCAGGCCGCCAATGAGCATCACCATTAAGCTGACGATGACAAAATCGCGCATGCGGCGCAGCATCACAAACCAGGCGAGGCTGGCAAAGGGCAGGGTGTTGGCGATCAGGTGGGTAAAATTGGCGTGCAGAAATGGCGCAAACACAATCCCGCGCAAACCCGTGACGTTACGCGGCACAATGCCATATTGATTGAGCGCGCCATGCAGCACAAAATCGATGGCTTCTTCAACCCACATAATGGCAAGCAGCAAGGCCAGCACTTTGGCTTGAATCGAAATGGCACCCAGCACGCCGTGTTTTTTATATTGACTCATGATTTTTTGTTGCGTTGGTTTTTTGGGGAAAGGCGTGAATTATGCTGCATTTCACCGTTTTTGTATTGATTCACACTTTCGTTTGCCAGTTTTAAACAAGTTGTTTATTATAGAGCGACGAAAAAAACCTTTGCCAAGATCATTGTTGAAATCACCGCCAACCACCAGGAATCCATATCATGACCCAAAATGGCCTACCCGCAATTCACCCCGGCGACTATCTGGCTGAAATCCTGGACGACCTCAAGCTAAGCCAAAGCGAATTCGCCCGTACCATCGCCATTTCGCCCATGCGCATCTCGCATGTGGTGCATGGCAAGCGCCCGGTAACGGCGGAATTGGCGCTGCTGTTTGCCAAGGCATTCAACCAGTCGCCGCAGTACTGGCGCAATCTACAAACCACGTATGACCTGAAAACCGCCGAAGCAGCCATGGTGGCTCCCTTGTTTGCTACGGGTGCCAGGCCTTGAGCCGTGTATATCGCCTTTAAACCCCGTAGATCAGCGTATTCTCAAGGAGAGTTTTTATATGCAAGTAATTTCGCTGTTAATTTCTGGATTTTATGCCTTCATTGCGGCAATGACAGGTAGTATTTTGGCTGTATTGGTAATCACGCGAAATCCTGAAACTATTGCTTTTGGCGCATTGGTGAGTTTGTATATTTTACCTTCAATTGTCGCATTTGAGGTTTTAAATAAATTGGTATCATACCCATTGGCTTCCCATATTGGCTTTTGGCTTATTTCGGTAATTATTATTGGGTATTTTTATTATCTGTATAATCAATCTCTTTTATTATCATCAGATGATGGATCTGGACTTATGGCGCTCCATACTATCTACGCGACAAGTGGGGCCGCATTGTTTTCGTATGGCGTTTTATTTTTTAACTTAAAATATTAAAGGAAAACATCATGGCTTTTGAAGTTTATTGGTCTGCCCGTGACCTTGCGAGCTCCCCTACAGGAAATCATCATTTCATTTTGATTTACCTTGACGCCATCTATAGTTTGCCGCCTTTTGCGACATTGATAGAGAAAGAAACAAGATTTGTAACTTTGGGGGCGTTTAGTGTTGGGGGTAATTTGGCGTTTATAGCTAACGAACCTTCAGATGTAACATCAGTCAGGGAAGAAATAAATACTAAAAAACGAGGCTGGTTTTCTGATTTTGATTTAGAAAAAAATAGAGTACCTTCACCTTTGGCATCTGACCAAAAATTTGCTGAAACTTTAGTAAAACAAGCTTTAGCTTTTAAAGTTAACACCCAATCTAAAAAAATAGAATTTAGTTTATCAAGCCAAAACTGCGCTGCTTGGGTAAATACAATGTTTAAAATTGCGGGCGTAACTCAAGCCAATAGAGAATCTTTCGGTGAATTTAATGGTGTCGATTGGGGAGAAGAGGGTTTGCTTGATGAAAGCCTTTTTGTTTAGTTAGTAAAGTTAATAAATAAGACTCGATTGTGATCCCGACGCAAGTCACAATCAGAACCAATGGGTGCGAAAGTAGGGGTGGTAAAAACGATTGAAACAATACGGGACGTTGAACTCATGGCTGGCGCAAAAACGCCAGCAAAGCATTCAACACCTGATCCGGCTGTTCCGCCATCATCGCATGGCCACAGCGCGCAATATTCACCACTTGCGCGCCCGGCGTGTGGTGTGTTTTTGCCCTTTCATTCATCGCCTTAATCAAACCTTGCGCCGCTTTGGGCGATGTCATCACATCCTGCTGTGCACAAATAAACAGGGCAGGGCAGTTGATGCTTTGCGCTGCCAGCAAGCCATTTTGATACTGGTTGCAAGCGTTAAAATCCGTAAAATAAACCTGATTCGGATTGATTTGACTAATCCGCTGATTTAACCTCCGATTGCCCCCCAGCACCCACGCACCCGGCCCCGGAAACGAGGGTTTTTGCGCAATCCCCGTGTGCATCCACATCGTCACCCTATCAATCGCCTGTGCCTCATCATTCTTGGCCCAATCGAGCAAACTGTCAGACACCTTCATCGGAAACGCCGTCCCCAGCAAAGCCAGCTTGCTCACCCGCTCGGGTGCCACCAATGCCGTCTCCAGCGCAATCAGCGAGCCCATGCTATGCCCAACCAGCGCGGCCGTTTGTACCCCCGCCGCATCCAGCAATTGCAGCAACCACGCCGCCTGCTGCTCAATACTGCCCAACGCCTGCCCGCCACTACGGCAATGCCCCGGCAAATCCACTGCCAGCACGCCAAAGCCATGGTGCGCCAGGTAGCGGCTTTGCAGCGCCCACACCGAATGATCATTTTGCGCGCCATGAATAAAAACAACCGTCGGTAAGCCCGCATCAAACACCTTGCCACCCGTATAGGCATACGCCTTGGCCTGATTGATTTCCCATTCCATCTCAAGCCCCTTGTCAGAATTTTTGCGACATTTTTAAACCGCGCGCCAGGTCGGCAATCAAATCATCCGCGTCTTCCAAGCCCACCGAAAGCCGCATCGTGCCTTCTTTCAATCCAGCCGCCAGCAATTGATCGGCAGGCACGCGGAAATGGGTGGTGGAGGCCGGGTGAATGATGAGCGACTTGGCATCGCCCACATTGGCCAAATGCGAAAAGACCTGCAAACTGTCCACCAAACGCCGCCCCGCCGCCCTGTCCCCCTTAATATTGAATGAAAACACCGCCCCGCAACCCTTGGGCAAAAGCTGCTTGGCCAGTTCATAATCCGGGTGATTCGGCAATTCCGGGTACACCACCGATTCCACCGCCGCATGCGCCGACAAAAATTCCACCACACGGCGTGTATTAGCAATATGCCGCTCCATGCGCAAACTCAGGGTTTCAATCCCCTGCAAAATCGCAAAGGCATTATGCGGACTCATGCACGCGCCAAAGTCACGCAGGCCTTCGCGCCGCGCCCGTAGCGCAAACGCGCCCACGCTCGACTCTTCGGTAAATACCATGCCATGAAAACCGGCGTAAGGCTCGCATAATTCGGCAAAACGCCCGGTCTGCCTATGCGCCGCATCCCAGTCAAAGGTGCCGCCATCCACCAACAAACCACCAATCGCGGTGCCATGGCCGCACAAAAACTTGGTAGCGGAATGCACCAGAATATCCGCCCCCAGCTCCAAAGGCTGCATCAAATATGGCGTGGTAAAGGTGGAGTCGAGTATCAAGGGTAAATGCTGCTCATGCGCCAGCGCGCTAATTGCCGGCACGTTGAGCACATCCAAACCGGGGTTGCCCAGGGTTTCGCCAAACAACAGCTTGGTCTCAGGCTGAATTGCTTGCCGCCAGGCATCGATATCGCGCGGATCAACAAACGTGGTGTCAATCCCAAAGCGTTTCAGGGTATAGGCCAGCAAGTTTTGCGAGCCGCCGTACAGCGCACGCGAGGCCACAATGTGCGAACCCGCGCCCGCAATCGTGGCAATGGCCAAATGCAAGGCCGCTTGCCCACTGGCACAGGCCAAGCCAGCCACCCCCATTTCCAGCGCCGCAATCCGCTCTTCCAACACCGCATTGGTCGGATTCGACAAGCGCGAATACACGTGGCCCGCCCGTTCCAAATTAAACAAAGCCGCCGCATGGTCAGAATCATCAAACACAAATGATGACGTAAAGTAAATCGGCGTGGCGCGTGCGCCTGTGGCAGGGTCGGGCGCGCTGCCTGCGTGCAAGGCGAGGGTGTCGAAACCGGGGTAGGGCGAGGTGCTCATTGGTCAATCCGTAGTCAGAATGAGGGCAATCGTAGCATTTTTTCAGCGGATTCTGACAGCAATCAGGCTATTTGTTGGTAATCTACCTTTTTTCCTGCGTTACAGCGTGTGCCAATGTTAGGATAGAAAAAACTGGCACTTCATCAAACCTGAGCCATAATAAAGCAGACCAACCCCACGCGCATCGTCAAGCCAAAAGGAGCCATCATGAAAGTTTCTGAGATTCTTGAAGTAAAAGGTAATATTCTATACACCATCACCCCGGAAATGCCCCTGCAAGAAGCCGTCGATACCATGGCAGAAAAGGATATCGGTTCGCTGGTGGTGATGGAATTTGGCGAATTGGTCGGCATTCTCACCTTCCGCGAAGTCATTAAAACCCTGCATAGCAATGGCGGTTCCATCGGCAGCGACAC
>CAMBDR010000392.1 GCA_945864765.1 Janthinobacterium lividum
AGCATGTTTGGTTCGATGCGGGTATTCAGGCGGCCACTGCCCAACGCGGCCAAGGCGTTGCGCAGATGGCGAATCGGACGCGTCAGGTAGCCCGCCAGTATGGCGCTAAACAACAGGCTGACCAACATGCCGACACTGACCGGCACAATCACCGGCGGGTGGTCTTGCGGCGGCGGTGCCCAGCCCAACAGGTGCAAAATAATGATGACACCACCAATGCCGCTGGTAATGGCCAGAAAAAAAGCGATAAAAAACTTCCAGAACAAGCGGCCCATGATATCAATCCTGTATTAGTCCTGCATTAGTCATCTTGTGGTCGTCATTTTCGTGTCGTCATTGGGTTTGGCCTGGGTGGGCTGGTACAAGTGTAATCCGGTTTGCCGATTTTTGTTGATGTTTATTGATGTTTTCGGGGCAATTACCGTTTTACATCTTGGCCTGTTGCGGACGATTCTGGAAACCTGGAACCCGGCTTCCAGGTTTGAATCAGCCTTTGCGCTTCGGTCAATTGATCAGCAATCATCTTGGCGGCAATAATCGGAACACCCTTTTGCGCCAGATCGAAGCAGGCTGCAGCGGCGATGCTGACTTGTAGCCGGGGAGTGTAAAAGCCGTTGTAATCATTGAATCTTTCATAAATTACCCTGATTTGAGGTGTTTGAACAGTTTTGATCTGGCCGGATTTGGCATGGTGGAACGGGCTAAATTGACGGCAGGTCAGGAATTTTCAGACATGGTGCGCCGGGTTCGAATCGGGATTTCAGTCGGTAGACCACGTTTCGTTCAATGCTATCGACATTAACCGCCGGGTCGAGGACAACATTTTTCCCTGTGAGCGCCTGCGTAAAAAACTGGCATACATAGAGTTGACCGTTCATTGCGCCCTTCCCAAATACCTCATGGTCTGCGTCCTTCTTTCCAAGTGCGCCCATATTGGTAAGGTCTATATAGGTAGCATGGGGTGCGAGCGGTTCGGAAGTGCCCAGTCCCAGTGCTTTTGCACCTGCTGGCCTGGCATCAGTGGCTCGGATCAATACGAAATCGTCCTGGTTTTGTGTCACAAAGGTTCGCTCGCGTGCAGCCAAAAGTTCAAGCCAGGATGCGTGGTTTACGTCATCGCAATCAGGCTCCGAAATTAGCACCGTCGAAAATAGGCTCGACTCGGCGGGCCAGTGCCCTTCCAACAACGCGTGCTGAACAACAACCGAACCCATACTGTGTACGAGCAGTGCTGGTCGTGGGATACCCGGATTGTCAGCCTCAAATTGTTTTAATGCCGTCAATGTGCTCCCTAGCGCTGCGCCGCCAGCGGGTGTATGACTAAGTGGAACCTCACGATCGAAAAGGTTTAGGCCGTGGAATGCCGAATCCCAATTGAACATGAGAACCTTTACATCGTAGCCGCGTTCGATTTTGTGGACGGCCATGCCTTCGGTGAAAGTCCCCCCGAGTAAGCTCTTACCGGGCTCCTTTCCACGACCATGAACAAAAAGCACGACCGGCTTTCCTGACGCGTTGAGTTGTGCCAGGACAGCAGGCAGTTGGTCGATGCGCCAAGCTTTGGCATCCGAGGTATATAAGGGCGTCGCTGCGTTAAACTTTATCTTTGACATGGAAGTTCTCCTGTTATTAATTTATGCTCTGCGTTTTGACATCCGCCGTGCTCAGTTTGCTGGTACCGGGTCTGTCGTAAATGGTTGTGGATGAAATCGTATCGTGCGGCGCTACAAAATCAGTCTGGCTTGTAGAGCAGCGCAGGTTTGGCGGCAAACTCGGCAGCCGTCTTTGCGTCCAGCGATTTATCAACCACCGCATAGTTTTTCAGGGCCATGTAATGAACGAACCAGGCAAACAAATCCCGTTTTTCCGTTTGAATGGCTGATCCGGTCATCATTAATTCGCTTTTTTCCAGTTCTGCCCAAATCCGCGCCCGGGGTTTAACCGAAAACTCAAAGCGGCAACCACTGCGTTTGCTCAGTTCTTCGGCCACCTCTTTATCGATGCCGCTGTTGCTCGCAGTTTCATAGAAGTAACCATTCTCGTAAAGTGCAAACGTCATCGGCACCGGGCAAATCGGTGCGGTCTGCGCCAAAGCCAAGGTTGCCAGGCTGGTGAGCAAGGTCGAAGTGAACAATCTCAAGATCAAAATAGGCTCCCGGCAATTATTAGTCTTTGAACATTTCTTGAGTGCACTATGTTTTGATGGCACGCAAGAATATTATAGGGCAAGCAAAGGAGCGCGCCAGAGAATATCGAGGAAATGTGGCGCTATTGTTCTCCTTTGAAATTGAAAGCGGATCCCGGAAAGCATCAATCAGACGGCTTTTCTTCCCACCGACGGGCATTGAAGTTGCGCGGCAGCATAACTTCCTCCTGAATTGATGAGAAATACGACGCTGATGAATAAAAATATCATATTTAGGTTGAAAATAAAAAATAAAAGAGTACACTTCTAACTTCGCATTGTGTTATTGGTCACTATTTCATTAGCGCTGTTTATAAAATCAGTTTATTAAATTTGCAATTTGAAGGATAAAATGCTATAGTTCATTCAACTTTGGAGGAATTATGGATACGCTACTATTTGACTTTAGTAATATTGTTGGGGTTTTACCTGTTAGTACTGACTGCAGCCTGGCGTGGCAATATTTGCAGCAAGATGAGGATTGTGGTTTGCGTATTGCAGGAAATAGTGTTCCAAACCCTCGACCGCAACCGCCAAATAAATAAGAAGTCCGATGAGAAATATCAGGAGGGTATTATGCATATGCAACAGTCATCTTCTACCATTGCCAATCCATTAGTCAATGAGCTGTTTTTTCGTGCCAAATTAGGCTTGTTTATGTTCCTGGCATGGAAACTGGCTGCCGTCACTTTGCAATCTGTAACGGAAGGCGATGTGAAGCTAATCCTTCTTTGTCTGGTTGAGATTTCGACGATGGTGTTATTGTCCATGTTGTTCTCAAACAAGAATGTCGCCAAAGATTTGAATGAATTGAATTGCTATGCCTTGCTTGCTCACCTGTTGTATTTGCCCGCCTACTATCAATTGGTATTGGCGGAATATCACAATATGGCAATTAATATTTTGCTGTCGTTGGCTGCGATCAGGTTGATTTACTTTGGCCCTATCGACGAAAATAATGACTACAAGGGTATCTCGCCGTTTGGCATTCTGGAGCATACCAAAACGTGGATACATCAGCACAATGGCAGTGCGATTGCGCGAATTTCAAACTACCTGCCAACGGCACTGTTTTTCGGTAGCGTGATCCCTTTGGCTTTCATTATGTGGCGCGCCAATGATTTGGTCATTACCGGGACAATTATTGGGCTAATGATATTTATCTTTTTGATTGCGCAACAACTGCAAAAAAAATCTGCTGCGTCTGAATTCCTCAGCGAAGGCGACTATCTGGTTTGGAGCTTACCTGCCGATGCCAGCCACAAGAGCCGCGAGCGCATGGCAGCCATTAAAAGCGTGGTGGAAAATTATATTCTGGCCATTGACGACCCCAGGGTTTCCAATGCGCAAATGCGCAATGAATTGATCAAAAAAATCTATGCTGACGAGGCAAAATATCATTTGCTGAATGAAGACACGATTACCTTGTCCGCCATTTTTAATGCACGTTCTGCGGCAGCCAAGCAAATCATTTTAAATATCGTGGCGGCGGATTTTAATTTGCATGATCAGGATGGTTTCTTGCAACATAAAAATTCCATTAAAAAATCCAAGCAGCTCAGCAATGCCATTCTGGATAAAATCCCTCTGTCAGAGCGCTCATTTTTGGTGGGGTATCAATATGAATCGGCCAATCCGATCACAAAAAATGTGATTGATGAGCTTTTGGCTTCCCGCCAGGCCGAATGCGAAGACGAGATCACGCGGGACTATGCTGTGCTGGCAAAAGGCTTGTCGGTGTAGCGCCCATTTGCGTGTTGGGCAAGCAGAGGCCACGCAAACCGATATCGATTTATGATCCTGCCGGTTTGCAGCCTGCCGACTTGAAAACTCTTTCCGTTGAAGCGGGAAATTTGGCCAGCGCTGCGGCGGGGCGTCTGGGGCGGGTGACGAGTTCACCACCGCAATTGGGGCAAATCCCCTTCAGGGTATGATCTGTGCAACTGGCACAGAAGGTACATTCAAATGTGCAAATCCGCGCCTCGGTAGTGTCAGGTGGCAGATCTTTATTACAGCATTCGCAGTTTGGGCGCAGTTGAAGCATTGCAATACTCCTGGTTTAAGAAATCTTGTTAAACTTAACCGACGGCGAGCGGCGGTAGTCGTGGGGATTGTATAACAAGCAAAGGCACAAGCGCCAGAAAATAGCGGCATTTTTCAAGGCAAGGAAAAAAGGCAGCGCAAGGCGCGATGGATTGACTGCGCTCTAACATTTCAATTGAAGGGCGCGGGAATTTAGCGCGTCCCGCTCGAATGCAAAGCTAGGTTTCATTCACGTACCCTCGCTCCATGGCTTCGCCTTGGTTCTCGAATATAGCCATCGCGGTACTCATTCGCTTGAAGCCGAATTTCTTGTAGAACGGCTCCTTCCCTGGTACGGCGTACAGGATAATTTTCTTGTGACCGCTTGATAAGCTTACGAGATTGGAGACGATCTGTTTGCCAAGGCCAAGGCCCTGATGACTTGGTAGGAGCGCGATGTCGCATATATACGAACAGTCGATTCCATCCGCGAGTGCACGGCCAACGCCCACAAGCTTGCCCTCCTCGTACACGAAGCACTTGAACATACTGTTCGTGAACGCGGTTCTCAGCCCCTCGGGAGTCTTGTTTCCAAGAGGTGCCGCACGATAGAGCGCGGCAAGCTCTATCCAGTTGAGGTTGTCGATTGAGGATGACCAGACTAATGGCATTGAGCGTTCCTTTTGAAACCTAATGAATAGCGTTTATCTGCCGTCCCACAAACGCAAAAGCGAGCCGCGCAGCAGTCGCGCCAAATAAACCCGGTTGAACTTACCCGACGGCAAGCGGCGGCAACTTAGGGAATTGTATAACAGACGATGGGAAACTGCGCCTGCAAATATCAGTATTTCGCAACACTATTGTTAAGACGGTGGCACAAGGCGCGATTTGTGGTATTTGTTCAACATGTAGTTTTGGCTTTGTACAGCGGCATGCGGGGGAGTCGAATTGGACTTGGTCAGGTATTTTTCTCATATTCCTCAATG
>CAMBDR010000393.1 GCA_945864765.1 Janthinobacterium lividum
CGCACAATCGCCAGGTGATCGACAAACTGGCTAAACACCAGCGCCTTGTGGCGGTTTTCCAGCAATTCTTCCACCGTATCGGCCAATACCTTCAACTTGCTGGCAACCAGATTGCTGCTTTTCACCACCAGCTTGGGGTTGCAGCAAAAACGCCGCAGCCGGGTAATTTCGACCAGTATTTGCATGGCGGCGTTGTCTGGCCCGGCTTTCATGGGGTCGATATTGACCAGCGCTTGCTGGCGTAGCGCTTCGTACAAATGGCGCTCTTGCTCAGAGAGGTTCACTTGCAACGTAATTTCGGTGCGCGGTGGTAATTCACTCAAGACCTCGGCCTTGGTGCGGCGCAAAATAAAGGGTTGAATCAGCTTTTTCAAGTGCTGGCGCGCTTGCTTGTCACCACGCTCAATCGGATTGGCAAAACGCTCGGCAAAGCGTTCTTTGGAACCTAATAAACCGGGGTTGATGAAGCGGAACAAATTCCATAATTCGCCCAAATGATTTTCTACTGGCGTGCCGCTGGCGATCATTTTAAAGTCGGCATGTAAAGCCATGGCCGCCTGGCTGCGCTTGGTGGCGGCGTTTTTAATCACTTGCGCTTCGTCCAGCACCACGCTGTGCCAATGGATGGCAGTCAACGCGGCGGCCTCGGTTTGCAGCAAGCCATAACTGGCGATGACGATATCAAACGGCCCCAAGTCGTCCAGATTGCGCTCGCGCTGGTAGACCCGCACCCGTAGCGTGGGCGCAAAGCGGGTGATTTCGCTGTGCCAGTTCATCGCCACCGACACCGGGGCCACCACCAGGGCCGCGCCCTGCGCCGCCCGCACCAGCAGCAGGGCCAGTGCTTGCACGGTTTTACCCAAGCCCATATCATCGGCCAAACAAGCGCCCACACCCCAGCGCGCCAAACGTGCCAGCCATTGATAGCCTTCCAATTGGTAGTCGCGCAGCGTCGCTTGCAGGGTGCTGGGCAGCTCGGGTGAAAAACTGGCCAAACTGTCGAGCTTTGCCACTTGCGCGCGCCAGGCACTGTCGGCTTGCAACTCGCCTACTTCGTGCGTCAGTTCGATCAGGGTCGGTGCTGCCAGCGCATTGATGCGCACGCCATGCGCGCTGCTGATATCGGCATAAGCATTCAATTGCGCCAACTGTTTGCGCAAGCGCTCGCTTAAGGCCACATAATCGTTCTCGCCCAGCTTGATAAACCGCCCCGCCGCCTGCCCCGCCAATTGCAGCAATTCACGCAGGGCCAACACCCGGCCATCATCCAGCGTAATCGCCCCGTCTGCCACAAACCATGCGCCCTGCTGTTTGATGCCCAGGCGCATTTGGCCCGCCGAACGGCTGCCCCGGATACGAAAACGCTCGCCTTCCGGCCACACCAATTGCAAGCTCGCTTCGGGCCAGGCCTTGAGTTCGGACAGCAATTCAAGGCACGCTTCAGGGTGCGCCAGCGCCCATTCCTGGCCGTCATGCTCCGCCGCCAGCAAGCTGGGGCAAGCATGGATGAGCGCTTGCAAATGCTGCGCTTCATCGGCCAACTGGCGCACCACTTGCACCGTCTCGCCGTCGCGCTGGCCCAGCAGATGGGCCGCACCCCGGCCCGGTGCCGCCCATGGGCCATCGGCCAGCGGGCGCACCAGCAATTGCATGCACAAGCCTTGCGCCAGCGGTAACAGATGCGCGTACAAGCGATTATCGGCGGGGATGCTGATCACATGTTCGGCCAGTTCCGGCAAATCGGAAGCAATCACCAACTGCGGGGCGATGGCGCTAATCACCTCCACCAATTGCGCTTTCGCTTCGGCAGGCACGGTGATGCTGTCACCCAAAATGCTGGCAATTTGCCTGATTTCCGGGCTGATCACATACACCGCACACCGGGTTGTGGTTTGCTTACGCCAAACCACGGTGGCATTGGGTTGCGGCACCGGATGCAGTTGCAGGGTCACGTCTTGATCGAGCGAGCTTAAGTGCAGTTCAAATTCACCTTTTACGATATCGATACGTACATTGGGCGCATTCCCCCAATACACGTGCGGGTGGCCGATCAGTTGTGCCAACGCGCTATCCGCATCGAGCACATAGTCACGACTACCATAATGGCTGGTTGTTTCGTGGATACAGGCGGCAATGCGTTTATCCTGTTCGGACAAACTCACTACGCTCGCCGGGTTCAGCGCAAGGCGCTTGAGCAGAATCGGGCGGCCAACCGTCCAGCCATGCTTCCATGCATCTGCACTGCTGCGTTTTTGCTCCACCGCCTCAAAAACGACACGCCCTTGCTCAAGACGCAGTCTCCAGGCAATGCGCACCTTACTGTCAGCTTGCACACCCGAATCCGCCTTCACCTGTAGCAAAGCCGTGAGTGCGCGCCGCCAGCCCAGCTCCGGTTGCAGCGCATCGGCCAGCGGGTGCAATTGCTTTTCTGCATGCCAGTTGGGCAATAGCGGCGCGCTGTGATAGTGCCGCTGCAACACCACATCCAATTGCGCAACCATATTCAACAGGTGCGCCTGCTGGCAATTGTGGCGCAACTGCAAGAGCGCCGCACCAATCCCAGCCGAAGGCGGCTCGCCCAGCCAGTATTGGGCCAAACCGAGAAACAGGGTATCCACATTCGGCAGCGCGGGCAAGGCACGCCGGGGCGCAGCTTGCGTCAGCTCATGCTGCAAATGGTTGAGCAAGGTTTGCAATAACACATAGCTGCCGGAACCAGCGGTCTTCACGCCTTCGTCAATTTGCACCCTGGCGCGCTTGAAGCTGGCTTCATCGTGTTGCGCCAGCAGCGCTACGCTGTACAGCAAACCGGGCAAATCCGGGACGAATCGGGCGCGCTGGCCGGTACGTTTTTTCCGGGTTTTTTGCTCTGCCTCAAGCATGGCAATGGCCACCGCATACTGGCCGTGTTGCAAGGCCATGGCCATGCCAATGCCGCTTTCATCACCACAGGCGCTCATGTGGTCGGGCAGCGGCAACCTGGCCAGAAGCGCTTGCCAATGCGCCAACCGCGTGAAGTCGCCACGCAACCAGCCTTGCCAGCACAGCGCCCGCAGGTAGCGCCTGTCGTCGTGGCCGATGGCACCCAGCGCCAGCGCGGTTTCCCAGGTGGTGTGGGTGTCATTTAACGCCCATTCGGTGGCGAAAAAAACATCGGTCAAAATGGTGATTTGTTCACTTTCGGCCAGCAGTTTGAATACGCGGATGCCATCCTCATGCTTAAAAAAGACACTGCCGGGCCGATCTGCGTCAAGCTTGGTCGAATGGATATATTTTTGCCGCCAATGCAAGCTTTCGTGCCGTTCACCGATCAAGACCGAAAACAAAAATTCACGCCGAAAAAAGGCGGTATTGAGTCTGGCCCAGGTTTCGTAGTCGCGGCGCGCCGTGAATACCTCACGCAACACCCCCACCCATTGCGCCACTTTGCCGCTTTTTTGCAAGCTGAGCAAGGCCCCCATTTGCACGGGCAGGCTGACGCCATACAAATCCACGCCATCACTTGTCATCACCACCACGCCGCGTTGGCATAACAGCGTGAGTTGATCGTAGATCGAAAATGCAGCGCTACGCAGCGTGAGGTTTCTCTTAAACGCCAGCGTTAAAATTTCCTGCATGCCGGGCCGACTGAGCGGTGCATCGTGCAAGGCCAAGGCATACAGCAAAGGCAAGTCAGCCGGATTGGCCGCGTTGATATGAGATTCACTACTGAATTCGGGTGTTTTTTCCATGGTCAGCTTAAGGCCGGGTCACATTATGCGGCCTCATCATACCTGATTACACGGCGGGGCGATTTATTGGCCCGAATTATACTCCGCCGTTTTGACCACCCCGGCCTCCAGAAAAATTTTACAGCCATAGCGGCCATTGGTTTTGCGCTCACCCATAAAAACGATGCCAAACGCCTTGGTCGGTTGCGGCCCCAGCCCATGCTGGAGGCCAAATGCCTTGAGCGCGTCGAGTGACATGCCCGGCTGAATTTGCCGACACAAATCCTTCACCCGGCTTTCGGCCCAGGTAAAATTAACCATATACCAGGCCACGCCCGCGAGCAGCAGCAAGGCAAAAACCACGTTTTTTATGATATTAAATTTAGACATAGCCATAAGTACCTTTTAAAAATCAATGGCCCGAATTCGCTTGCTCACTCATTGCTCACTTATTGCTCACTGATTGGCAACTCAAAATAAAAACAAGAACCAAGGCCCTCCTCGGAGGTGAAATCAATCTTGCCATTCATCCGCAAAATCATCTCTTGCGCAATCGCCAAACCAAGCCCGGTGCCGCCTTTGGCGCGGGTATTGGAAGAATCGGCTTGCGCAAACTTTTGAAAAACCCGCTCGCGAAATGCCGCCGGAATGCCCGCCCCATGGTCGATCACGGATACCCGCACCGCATTCTCATGGCACGTCACCGTCACCTGCACCTGCCCACCCGCCAGCGAAAACTTGGCCGCATTCGAGAGCAAATTGACCAACACCTGATTCAAGCGGTCGCCATCCACATTCACGCTCACGCCTTCGGCCCGCTCGGTGATGCAATACGCCACATCCAGCCGCGCCGCATAGGCACGGGTGGATTCTACCGCGATGTCGATCAGCGGCATCAAGGGCTGAACCTTAAACTCAAAATGCAATTTGCCCGCAACCATTTTCTCCAAATCCAGCAAATCATCAATCAGATGTGACAAACGCAAGCTGTTTTTATGCGCCATCTCGATCAATGACAACACCACAGGCGGAATCGGGCCAAGCGCACCACCCACCACCAGACCAAGCGCGCCGCTGATCGAGGTGAGTGGCGTGCGCAATTCGTGGCTCACGGTGGAAATGAAATCAGTCTTCATTTGCTCAATGTGATGCCGCTCCGAAATGTCGCGCATCAACACCACAATCATGGTTTGGCCCCGATGGGTGTTTTTTGACATCGACAGTTCCATCGGAAAACGATGCCCGTCACGATGCAGACCCATGATGCCGCTCAGGTGCGCACCATTTTCATTCGTGTCGCTGTCTGCATGCGCTTTCAGCAAATCTTTATACTTGCTGCAATACGGCTCGGGTATCAGCAAGCTAATATCATGCCCCGGCAGATCAGTTGGCGCATAGCCAAAAATACTGCCCATGGCACGATTGGCGGAGGCGATGATGCCCGTTTCATCACTGGCGAGAATGCCGTCGATGACATTGT
>CAMBDR010000394.1 GCA_945864765.1 Janthinobacterium lividum
CTGATACGTGAAATCACCAATTTGCAAATCAACGCAGCGCGCTATGCCAATCCCCTGACCTTATTGCCGGGTAATGTGCCGATCAATGAACATATTGACCGGCTTTTGGATAATGGCGCGCTGTTTTTTGTCTGCTACATTGATCTCGACTCGTTCAAACCCTACAACGATACCTATGGCTACCACAAAGGCGATGACGTGTTGGCGATGACGGGCAACATCTTGCAAGCCCATTGTGACGCAGACCGCGATTTTCTTGGCCATATCGGCGGCGACGATTTTTTGATTCTGTTTCAAAGCGAGGATTGGGAAGCGCGCTGCAACGCCATTCTTGCCGATTTTGCAGCGACCATTGTGCGCCATTACCATCGGGAAGACTTGAAGCGCGGCACTTGCCAGTCCGAAGACCGACGCGGCAATCTGGTTGCACATCCCCTGGTGACGATATCGTTGGGGGTGGTCAAGGCAGAGCCGGGCCATTATCACTCGCACCACCAGATAGCGACAGCGGCCACCGAAATGAAAAAAATGGCAAAAAAGATGCCTGGCAATAGTCTGGCAGTGGAAAGGAGAACCGGGCCATATGTCAATCATTCTGTGCCGCTTGCGCCCATGAATGCGGTCAATTATGGCTAGCAGTCTGTCGCACACCGGAATAATCGGCTGCAAAATCTGCTGCCCGGCCATATTTCACGCCCTTTTTAAGTCGGGCAATGCTTATTCCATCCCGACTATTCTGCCATCCCGCCTGGTCTTCCATGCCGCCTGGTCTTCCATCCCGCTATTCTTCCATCCCGATTAATGACTCGATATCGGCTTTGGCCATACGCAGCATCAGCTCCGGTGTGGCCTCGCTGGGCAGAATGCCGACCACAATCGCATCGGCAACCGATTTTTTCATCCGGCCGTGGCGCTGGATGAAGTATTCCCCCTGGGCATATTCGATGGTGTAGCGCAGCTCCTGGCCCTTGCTGCGGAAGTATTGTTCAACTGGCATAATCATTCTCCATGGTGTGCGCTGGCAAATTGCTGTGATTTGACGGGGAAAATAAGCTTGTGCTGTGGTTTACTTTTGCTTGCCATGGCCGCCATCACACGTTGCAGCCGTTGCCGCACTTCTTGCGCAATCTGATTGATTTCAGGCTTGCCAACCAAGGCCAGCACGGCGTCGGGGTCCATAAATTCCACCCGCACGCATCCGGCGCAGTCTTGCCGCACCACCACGTTACATGGCAACAGCAAACCGATTGAAAGCTCGCGTTGAATCGCACCATACGCCAATTGCGGGTTACAGGCACCCAATATCCGGTAGGGTGGCATGTCTTGATCGAGCTTTTTTTTGATGGTTGCGGCGACATCAATGTCCGTCAAGATGCCAAAACCTTCGTCGGCCAAAGCATTGGTCACACGGGCGATGGCATCGGCAAACGACAAGGCTACCGTTCGACCAAAGCTATATTTGGTATTCACCATTTTCGAATTATTCATGTTTGATTGCTCCTGCAGCTTGTGTTCAGTCTTGCATTTGATGTGTACCCGAAACCAGCTTGCGCTACTACGCCAAAACCATCGGTCTGTTACCGTACATAAGCGGGATAAAACGACGTTTTATGGCATTTCAGCATAGCGCTACTGTGCAACATGGCGCGCAAGGCCTGAATATGCATTAAGATTACGGCATTTACTCCATTCCCCACGAGCCATGCATTCACTGCCGCCGACCTACCTTGCCAAGCTGCGCCTTGCCACGCAGCAATTTATACCACTGCGCACCGCTACAAGGAACCCGGCATGAGCACCGAAGCCCGCATCGAACAAGATTTGATCAACAAGCTGACCGATCTTAAATACAGCTACCGCCCCGACATTCGCGACCGCGCAACACTGGAGCAAAACTTTCGCAGCAAATTCGAGGCGCTGAACCGGGTTAATCTCACCGACGCCGAATTTGCCCGCCTGCGCGACGAAATCGTCAGCACCGATGTATTCAGCGCCGCCCGCACCCTGCGCCAGACCAACACCTTTGTGCGGGAAGACAGCACCCCGCTGCATTACACGCTGGTTAATATCAAGGACTGGTGTAAAAACGATTATGAAGTTATTAACCAGTTGCGCATCAACACCCACAGCAGCCACCACCGATATGACGTAATTCTGCTGATCAATGGCGTGCCGGTAGTGCAGATTGAACTTAAATCGCTGGATGTTAGCCCGCGCCGCGCCATGCAGCAGATTGTTGACTACAAAAACGATCCCGGCAACGGTTATGGCAATACCTTGCTGTGTTTTATGCAATTATTTATCGTCAGCAACCAAAGCAGAACCCGTTACTTTGCCAATAACCACAACCAGCATTTTGGCTTTAATGCGGACGAGCGCTTTTTGCCGGTGTACGAGTTCGCCAGTGAAGACAACCAGAAAATTCACAATCTCTTTGATTTTGCTGACAAATTTCTTGCCAAGTGCCTGCTGGGCGAGATGATCAGCCGCTATATGGTGCTGGTGGCGAGCGAGCAAAAATTGCTGGTGATGCGCCCGTATCAAATCTATGCGGTCAAGGCAATTGTCGATTGCATTCACCAGGACCGGGGCAACGGCTATATCTGGCACACCACCGGTTCGGGCAAAACGCTTACTTCGTTTAAGGCCTCTACCCTGCTTAAAGACAACCCGGATATTGAAAAATGCCTGTTTGTGGTGGATCGCAAAGACCTGGATCGCCAAACCCGCGAGGAATTTAATAAGTTTCAGGAAGGCTGCGTCGAAGAAAACACCAATACCGAAACCCTGGTGCGGCGCATGTTGTCAGAAAACAAGGCCGATAAAGTCATCGTCACCACCATTCAAAAGCTTGGGCTGGCGCTGGATGGCAACAACAAAAAGAACTACAAAGCGCGCTTGAAATTGTTAAGTGACAAGCGCATGGTATTTATTTTCGATGAATGCCACCGCTCGCAATTTGGCGACAACCACAAGGCGATTAAGGAATTCTTTCCCAAGGCGCAATTATTCGGGTTTACTGGTACGCCGATTTTTGAACAAAATGCCACCGTGGTAGAGCGAACGGGTGAGCAGAAAACCCTGAAAACCACGGTCGATATTTTTGAAAAGCAACTGCACGCCTACACCATCACCCATGCGATTGATGACAATAACGTGCTGCGGTTTCATATCGATTATTTCAAACCGCAAGGCACCGCCCAGCCCCTGCCGGGCGACAAGCTCTCGCGGCAGGCCGTAATTGAAGCGATTCTGACCAAACATGATGCCGCCACCAATGAGCGGCGCTTTAACGCGGTGCTGGCTACGGCATCGATCAACGAAGCGATTGAATACCACGGTTTATTTCAAGAGATACAGAAAAACCGCCAGGCCGAAGATGCAAGCTTTGTGCCGCTCAACATTGCCTGTGTGTTTTCGCCCCCTGCGGAAGGCGATAAAGACGTGCAGCAACTTCAGGACGACCTGCTGCAGGAAAAAGAAGACAACAAAGAAAAGCCTGACGAAAAGAAAGCCGCGCTGCAGGGCATTATCGCGGCCTATAACGCGCAATACCGCACCAATCACACCATTAGCGAATTCGATCTCTATTATCAGGATGTGCAGCAACGCATCAAAGATCAAAAATACAGCAATGGCGATTATCCGCGCAGAAATAAAATCGATTTGGTGATTGTGGTCGATATGCTGCTGACTGGTTTTGATTCGAAATACCTCAATACCCTGTATGTGGATAAAAATCTTAAATATCATGGCTTAATTCAAGCCTTTTCACGCACCAACCGCATTCTCAATGACACCAAACCCTACGGTAATATTGTCGATTTTCGCCAATTGGGGGATGCCGTTGATGATGCCATTATGATGTTCTCCGGCAAACCGATTGAAGGCGCAAAAAAAATCTGGCTGGTCGATGCCGCGCCGGTTGTGATTGAGAAACTTGATGCTGCCGTTACCGGGTTGCAAGATTTTATGCAAAGCCACGGGCTTGCTTGTTTACCGGAAGAAGTGAACAACCTTCAGGGCGACGATGCGCGCATGCAGTTCGTCAAGCAGTTCAAAGAAGTGCAGCGCCTGAAAACCCAGCTTGACCAATACACCGATTTGAGTGACGAGCAAAGCGACAGTATTGAACAAGTGATCCCGGAAGATACCCTGCGCGCCTTCCGGGGCATGTATCTGGATACCGCCAAGAATCTGAAGGCAAAGCAGGACAAAAACCGGGAGGGCGATGACCAACTGCAACAACTGGATTTTGAATTTGTGCTGTTTTCGTCCAGCGTGATCGACTACGACTACATCATCAAGCTGATTGCCGAATATACGCACAAAAAGCCATCCGAACAAAGGAAGACACGTGACCAGTTGATTGGCATGCTCGTTTCCAGCGCCAATTTGATGGATGAGCGGGAAGACATTACCGCCTACATCAACCAGCTTCAAACTGGCGTGGGGCTGGATGAAAAAGACATTCGCGATGGCTATGAAGCGTTCAAGGCTGCCAAAGCTGCCTTGGCACTTGCCGCGATGGCTGGAAAGCACGAATTGGATAGCGCAGCACTGCAAGCATTTGTGGATGGCATTATGGATCGCATGATTTTTGACGGTGAAAGGTTAAGCGACTTGTTCGCCCCGCGTGAACTGGGCTGGAAAGCGCGCGCCAAGGCGGAATTGGCGTTGATGCAAGACTTGCGGCCATTGCTGGAGAAATTGGCGCAAGGGCGCGAGATTTCGGGGTTGACGGCTTATGAGTAAGGACAACTATCAAAACAAGGCGACGCTGCCAGACCAGGAATTTGGCCAGGTATTGCAACTGATCCGGCAAACCCGCCAAAACCTGTTTGCACAAGCGAATACAACATTAATGGAGTTGTATTGGCACATCGGTAAAATTATCAGTGAAAAAGTACGCAGCGCAGCATGGGGCAAGGGCGTTGTTACGGCATTGGCCGATTACATTGCCCGTACTGACCCCGACGTGAAAGGCTTTAGCGATAAAAATCTGTGGCGCATGAAGCAGTTCTATGAAACCTATTGCAACGACGAAAAACTCTCGCCGCTGGTGAGAGAATTGTCCTGGACGCAGAACACGATTATTTTTTCGCGCTGCAAAAGCCCTGAAGCGCGCGAGTTTTACCTGACACTGGCGCACAAAGACAAGCTGAACAAACGAGAACTGGAGCGACA
>CAMBDR010000395.1 GCA_945864765.1 Janthinobacterium lividum
CCGGTTCCAGTTGTTCCAGAAACCATAGCCGTTGCTGCGCGAACGAGAGTGGCAGCGGCCCACCACGCGCGCCCGACGTGATGGGCGTGATGGGGGCAATTGCCTTGATTGCGGGCGCGAGCCCGGCCCCGGCATCGCGTTGGGCCTGCTCCACCCTGGCAGCCAACGCGGCGATGCTTGGCGCTTCATACAGGCTGCGTAGCGGTAAATCGAGCTGGAATGCGGCTTGCAATTTGGCCTTGATTTGGGTTAGCAGCAACGAATGTCCACCCAGTTCAAAGAAATTATCATGGATGCCAACCCGTTCCAACTTCAATACGCTGGCCCAAATCGCCGCCAACGCGGTTTCGACGGCATTGGTCGGTGCGGCGTAGCCGTGGCTACTTCGCGTCATATCGGGTGCGGGCAACGCGCGCTGATCGAGCTTGCCGTTGGCGCTCAAGGGCAGCCGTTCCAGCATCACAAAATGCGCCGGAATCATGTAATCGGGCAGGCTGTGTGCCAATTGGGCGCGTAGCGTGGTAGCCAGGGCCAAGTCTCCAGGCTGATCACTGCGCACCCAATACGCCACCAGCCGCTTGTCACCGGGCGCGTCTTCCCGCGCCACCACTGCCGCCTGGGCCACTTGCGGCAAGGTGCGCAGTGCGGCTTCGATCTCGCCCAATTCAATCCGAAAACCACGAATTTTGACTTGATTATCGATGCGCCCCAACACCTCAATCTCACCATTGGGCAAGTAACGCGCGGCATCACCGGATTGATACATTCTGGCACCGGGAACGGCAGCAAATGGATTGGGGATGAATTTTTCGGCCGTTAAATCGGGGCGGTTCAGGTAGCCGCGCGCCAGACCGTCGCCGCCGATGTGCAATTGCCCACTCACGCCCACTGGCACCGGGTTCAAGTCGGGGTCGAGCAAATACACCTGGACGTTGGCGATTTTTTGCTGCAGTAGCGCCTTTGGCTGCGCTGGCTCAATGACGCCAATCAGGGTATCCACCGTGGCCTCAGTGGGGCCGTACATATTGTAGAAACGATGGGCGGGATAATGCAGCAACAGGCGCAACAAGGGCGCGCCAATCGATTCGCCACCGATCAACAGCAGCTTGGCCAGACTGAACGCACTGAACGAAGCGGCTGCGGCTA
Source organism: Janthinobacterium lividum (assembly GCA_945864765.1). Taxonomy (GTDB): domain Bacteria; phylum Pseudomonadota; class Gammaproteobacteria; order Burkholderiales; family Burkholderiaceae_D; genus CAMBDR01. The sequence continues at coordinate 1,147 of CAMBDR010000395.1, forward strand.
CACCCTCGTCCGGCAATTCCGACAACAGCAGCGCCAATTGCGAGGGCGTACAATCGAGCACATCCAACTGCCAATCCAGCAGTGCGCTACGTAGCGCGGCAGCATCAGCGCGGATGGCTTCCGGCACCGGATACAGCGTTGCGCCAAATAACAGCATCAGCCATTGCTTGACCGAGCCATCAAACGAAATCGAGGCATTCATTCCCACCCGCACCCCGCACAAATCGTCTGCGCTACGGCCCAGCCCCGCTTGGTACACTTGCCGCAACAATGCCTGCGCCAAATTGACGGCGGAACCATGGGCGATGCCCGTTCCCTTGGGCGTACCCGTCGAGCCGGAGGTGTAGATGACATAGGCCAGATTGCCCGGCAAGGTGCGGTTTTCAAGGTTGCTGGCGGGCTGGGTGGCGAGAAGGCTGGCGTGGCTGTCCAGGCAAAAGGCGGCAATGCCTGGTAACGCAGATTGAATTTGCGCCAGCAACGCCTGTTGCGTCAGCAACAGCACTGGTTTGGCATCAATCAACATGGCGGCGATGCGTTGCGCCGGGTAGGCCGGGTCGAGCGGCACATACGCGCCGCCCGCTTTCAAAATGGCGAGTAAAGCGATCAGCATATCGGGCGAACGCGCCATGCACAGACCAAGAAGTTGATCCGGCCCCACGCCCACGCTACGCAGGTAAGCGCCAAGCTGGTTGGCGCGGCGGTTGAGCTGGCCATAGCTCATGCGCGCCGCGCCATACACCAGCGCGGTTTGATTTGGCGTCTTTGCCGCTTGCGCTTCAAATAGTTGATGCAGCGTCAGCGCCTTTGGGTAATCCATGACGGCATCGTTCCATTCCAGCAGCAAGCGCCGCTGCTCGTCCTGCCTTAGCATGCTCAAATCAGCGATTCTGTGCTGCGGGGCCGCGCAAATCGCCTCCAGCAGGCAGTTGAAATGCTGCGCCATGCGCAGGATGGTGCTGTGGTCGAATAAATCGGCATTATAGGTAAAACAGGCAGTAAAACCAGCGCCTGCCTGATCTGCATGATCTGCTTTAGCTGCCTGATCTGCCTGAGCTGCCTGTTCGAGGATGCCCAACGAGAGGTCAAACTTGGCGCTATGGTTGTCCAGCCTGAGCGCTTCCACCTGCAAACCGGCCATGTCGCACGCACCGGATGTGGCCGACGCGTCGTGCTGCATCGACAGCATGACTTGAAACAGCGGCGTATGGTTATTATGCCGCTCCGGCTTCAAGCTTTCGACCAATAATTCGAACGGCGCATCCTGATGCGCCCAGGCGTCGAGCAGGGTTGACCGCACTTGCTGCAAATAGGACGCAAAATCCATCGCGCTATCCACTTGCAACCTAAGCACCAGGGTATTGACAAAAAACCCGATCAAGCCTTCGATTTCGCTACGGTTGCGCCCGGCAATGGGCGTACCGATGCATAAATCAAGCTGCCCCGAATAGCGAGCCAGCACGATGCCAAAGGCCGCCGTCAGCGTCATGAATACCGTGCAGTGGGCCTGCTGGCTAAGCTGGCGCAAGCGCGCCGCCGTCGCGCCGGCAATCTCAAACCCATATTCAGCCCCGCGATGGGATGTGTGGGCCGGACGCGGGCGGTCGGTGGGCAAGCTCAACAGGCCCGGCGCACCGGATAATTGGCGCAGCCAGTAATCGCGCTGCTGGGCCTCTACCGCGCCGCTGAGCCATTGACGCTGCCATTGGGCGAAATCGGCATATTGGATTGGAAGCGGTGCTAACTGAGGTACTAAGTGCGGTGCTACCTGCGAGGATTGCGCCGCTGGCGCTTGCAGAGCGGCAGAATACAGCAAGCCCAGTTCACGCAGTAAAATATCCACCGACCAAGCGTCGGCAATGATATGGTGCAGCGTCAGCGACAGGATATGCTGTTCCTGGCCCAAACGCAGCAAGCGCACCCGCAGCAAGGGGCCTTGTGTCAGATCAAACGCCGTATCAGCATCTTCCTGCGCCAGTTGCTGCGCCGTTGTTTGCCGGACATCCGGGGCCAGACCAGTTAAATCCAGCACGGGCAGCGCCGCCTCCTCCAACATGGGCAACATGGGCAACATGGGCAGCATGGGCTGGATGGGCTGGATGATTTGCACCGGCTTGCCATCAACCGCAGCAAACAGCGTGCGTAGCGACTCATGGCGCACCACAAGCTGCTTGATGGCGCTATTCAAGGCCGGGACATCCAGTGGGCCGGACAAGCGCAGCGCAAGTGGAATGTTGTAGTTGGCGGCACCCGGTTCCAGTTGATCCAAAAACCACAGCCGCTGCTGGGCAAAAGAGAGCAGTAATGGACCACTGCGCGGGCCACTGCGCGCATCACCCGACGCACCCGCCGTGCCCGACCCAATCGAGATAATCGGCGGTGCCAGTGCTGCCACCCGCTCGCGGCGGGCGCGCGCGACGCGCAGCGCCAATTCGGCAATGGTGGGGGCCTCAAACAGGCTGCGCAAGGGTAAATCAAGTTGCAGCACGCTGCGAATCCTTGAAATAATTTGCGTCAATAGCAGTGAATGGCCACCCAATTCAAAGAAATTATCCTCCACCCCAACTTTATCCTCGGGTCTATTACGTCCAAGAACACTGGCCCATATCTGCACCAGTGCGGCTTCGTCTGCGCTACGCGGCGCAATATGGCGGGTAGCGTGCTGATCCATGCTGGGCGCAGGCAAGGCTTTGCGGTCAAGCTTGCCGTTGCTGGTCACGGGCAACTGTTCCAGCAGCACAAAATGGGTCGGCAGCATGTAGTCCGGCAAGCTTTGCGCCAATTTTGCGCGCAAGCCCTGTGGTGGCGCATGCGGCTGCGCCGGGGTCACATACGCTACCAAAATCTTGTTGCCACCTGCATCTTCCCGCGCCAGCACCAGCGCGTCACGCACTTCCGGCAGGGCACTGAGCACGGCTTCAATCTCGCCCAATTCAATCCGGAAACCGCGAATTTTGACTTGATTATCGATGCGCCCCAAATATTCGATCTGGCCATCGGCCCGGTAGCGCGCCAAATCGCCGGATTTATACATGCGCGCGCCGGGGCTGGTGGCAAAGGGATTAGGGATGAATTTATCGGCCGTTAAATCGGGCCGCCTCAGGTAGCCGCGCGCCAGGCCCACACCGCCAATATGCAATTCCCCCGTTACCCCCGCCGGGACCGGGTTCAAGTCCGGGTCAAGCAAATAGATTTGCGTATTCGCTCCGGGCTTACCGATCACCGGCTGCGCCAGGCCGCGATGCATGCGGCACAGGGTTACGTCCACGGTGGTTTCGGTGGGGCCGTAGGTGTTATAAAAAACCGTGCCCTCCAGCGCCAGCAGGGTTTGCCAAAATTGTGGGTCGATGGCGTCGCCGCCCAGTAAAACCAGTGGCGGCAGGCAGGCTGCGCCACCATGTTCCTGCAAATGAGCCTGCAAATGAGCCAACAAATACTTCATTTGCGCCGGGTTGGATTCAAACACATCCAGGCGGTTGCGCAGCAAAAACTGCGCCAGTGCATCGGGCGAGAGCCGGGTGTCTTCATCCACAATAAACAGGCTATGCCCGGCCAGCAGCAACACCAATTCCGAAACCGAGGCGTCAAACACAAAGGGCGAATTGAAACTGGCGCGCATCGGCGCACGGCGGCCAATGGCATCGATATGCGACAGTGCCAGATTCACCATATTGGCATGCGTGGTCATCACGCCCTTGGGTTTGCCGGTGGAGCCGGAGGTGTAAATGACATAGGCCAGATTGGCGGGACGGGTCAGATTGATCGGATTATCAATCGACTTATCACTTTGATTATCCGGCAAATACGCGTCCAGGCTCTGCCATTGGCTGTCCAGGCACAACACGGCACAGGCATCAAGCTGCGCAGCCTCAAGATACTGCGCCAGCGCCTGACGGTGGCGTTGCTGCGTCAAACAGGCGACGGGCATGGCATCGGCCAGGGTAAACGTCAGCCGCTCGCGAGGGCTGGCCGGGTCCAGCGGCAAATAGGCTGCGCCCGCCTTGTGTACTGCCAACAGGCTCACGATCATCTGCGGCG
>CAMBDR010000396.1 GCA_945864765.1 Janthinobacterium lividum
CAGGAAAAATTTGATTCAACCAATTTTTAAGGCCGACACAAGCAGTTGCGTTGATGTCAAAAATATCAGTCTTGATCGCTTTACTCACGAGTGCAGGTGGACTGTCTTGCCATGCCAACAAGCTGGCAATTTCTGCCTTTGCGAGATGACGAGAACAGAAATGTACTTAATGACATTGCTTACGCCATTGCCGTATTTCTTCCCTTCGGCATCCGCAGGGAGTTCGAGGGGCGGGGCGATTTCGACATCAGGTATCTGCATTTTATTCAAGATTCCGCGAATAAAAGCCTTGTCCCCGGCACCTTCGACCAGAATCAATTTTTTACTCATCGAATTTCAGTCTCCGTTAAAACCGCCGTATTGAGCGTCTCGCTTTCAAAAGTCACGGCAATGATTTTGTCCCGTCCGTCGGGTTCTGGCCGCCGTACCAGTTTGAGTAAAATACCGTCGTTCCCGCTGACTTGGGCCACGCTACTGAATGCCTTGATGGTGTCATCACTATGGGTGGTGGCGAACACCTGGATGTTCATCTCACGGGCCAGCTTGAAAATCATTTGCCAGATCTTTTCCTGTACGTGCCAATGTAAGCCGTTTTCAAATTCGTCAATCAGCAAAATACCGTTTTTGGCGCGAAAAAGGGCGAGCACCAATTGCAGTGTGCGCAGCATGCCATCGCCCATACTGCTCAAGGGCAATCTTCTGGACGACGTTTTTAGCTTGACCACGGCGATTCGGTCTGAGCGCGGGCGCACCCGCAGGTGTTCCAGATCAAACTTGGGACCAATTCGGTTTGGGTTGACTCTCGGCTTGACAAAGCTGAGCTGCTGAAAATTGTCATCAATAATCTTGAGCGCAGCATTCATTTGTGCTTCTTCAGGGGTGGCGGTAATCCTGTCCCATAATTTTGCCAGATCATCCATTGAGACAAATTGCGTTGGCACAAAGCTATAGGGTGTTTCCTTGGCTATGCGTCGCCAAAAGTTGGTGTTTTCCTGGTAGGTTGCGTAATCCTGGGTTTCGATCAGAGGAATCAATCCACGATGACGGCTTTCATTTATGGTTACTTTCAATGCTTGTTCCGCGAGCATGTCCTCAGTCGTGAGATCTTGTTTCAAGATCTGTTTTACATTGACGACGGATCTTTTGACTGTTGGGGACGATTCCAGCATTTCTTCAGTCGTCTTGATCCAGATGTGATCAATCGCAACAAAACTCTTTTCATCCCGGTCGCCGATATATATTTCGCCAATCTCCTCTTGTGCCGGAAATTGTCGGCCATAAAAAAAATCGATAAAGGGAAGGGGTTCATTTTGGCTGCTATCGTCATCCGACCCCAAGATGATGGCGGCACTTTCATCATGGCTGGCGGCGATTTCCATCAACACACGCGGATTGCCGCGCGTAGCATAGATCAGCAAGGCTTCCAACAAGGAACTTTTTCCGCAATTGTTTTTGCCAATAATTAAATTGACAGCCCCCAGCTTTTCAACTTTGAAATCGGCAAGCATGCGAAAATTCTTGATCAATAAATTGGGTAACATTGCGCTTCCTGTATTTGGGTATGAGTCATGCCCGGTGCGATTTGGTTTTGCCATTATAGCGCCGATTGAAGCAAAATATGGACGAGCAAATATTCGCCCCGGATTCGCCTGATTTTGCTTGGCTCAATATTAAAATGCAGCACATTCATATTGTGAATAGTGGCGTAAAATAGCGGTTTAACATGAAATTGAAATAGCTTGATGCAGGGTTGAGGAGGGCGCAATGATCGATGTAAGGCATTTGGATTTGAATTTATTGCTGGTGTTTCACGAAATTTATCAGGCGCGCCAAATCTCCAAGGTGGCCAGCCGTTTAAGTTTGTCGCAACCGGCAGTGAGCAATGCCCTGGCGCGTTTGCGCAAAGCTTTGGGCGATGAGTTATTTGTGCGCACGCAACAGGGCATGCAACCCACGCCGCTGGCCGAGCGCCTGGCCGAGCCGATTGGTGCGGCGCTGTTACAAGTGCAAGATGCTTTGAACACGCCGCATGGCTTTGTCGCGCAAACCAGCGAGCGCAGTTTTACCTTGGCACTATCGGACGTGGGCGAGCTGTATTTCATGCCGCTCCTGATCGAGCATTTTGCCCGGCTGGCTCCACAAATGCACCTGCAAACCGTGCGCGCTGGCAGCATTAATTTAAAAGAAGAATTGGAATTGGGTCGGGTCGATTTGGCTTTGGGCGCGTTTGACAATGTGTCCAGTGCCTTATACCAGCGGCGGCTGTTTCGTCAGCCTTATGTGCTGATGTTTCGGCGCGGTCACGCGCTGGCGCAAGAGACACGTATCACCACCAAACGGCTGTTGCAGGAGCAGCATTTGATCGTGGCGGCGCAAGAGAGCCCGTATGAACATATTAATCAATTGCTGGAAAAAGCGGGGCTGGCCCAAAGTGCGCAGTTTCGAGTACCGCAGTTTACGGCGGTGCCGTATATTATCAGCCGATCTGATCTGGTGGTGACGGTGCCGCAAAAACTGGCACAAAGCGCGGCTGAGCCGTTTCAATTGGCCTGGGCAGATTCGCCCCTGCGCCTGCCTGCGCTGCAAACCAATATGTTTTGGCACCGGCGCTTTCATCAGGATGAGGCCAATCAGTGGTTGCGTGAGGTGATGGCGACGATTTTTGCCGATGTGGCAGTGGGTTGAGTTGGACAAAGGTCGCGAGCGTGTCAGAATTGGGCGCATGCGTCGTATTCGGGGAGTTACCTTGTCAGGTCAAACATAAACTCCGTTATAATGCCGTCATACCTGACAGGAATGCCACCAGACCCATTTGCCATGATTAATCTTACTTCTTCAGACTTACTCAAGCGCTTGTTTCGTGCGCTACCTGATTCAGCCCAAGGTGGGGCCGATGAGACACAGTTTTATGTGAACCGGGCCAGTGACAGTAGCTATGATCAAGTTGCCAATCTGAAAGAATTGCTCGATTGGGCCAGCCCGATCACAGATAGCATGGGCCAGCACCGACCGGGCAGCACCTATTTATTCAGCGGTTTGCGCGGCTCGGGCAAGACCACGGAATTGAATCGATTGATCAAGGAATTGCATGCAGATCAGGTGGCTGCCTACTACTGTGATGCCAGCCTGTACCTGAATTTGAATGACCCGGAAATCAGTTTGCCCGATCTGTTGATGACGGTGCTGGCTGGTTTGGCCGATTCGGTGCGGCAACAGCACGGTAAAGATTGTCTGGCGCAATCGTTCTGGGAGCGTAGCAAAGCATTTATGAATAGCGAAGTTGAACTCAAGGCCAAGTTCAAGGCTGCACCGGGCAATGTCGGTATTGAGTTGGAATACACCTTGCAAGACAATCCGGCCTTCAAGGAAAAACTGAACGAATTTGCGCGTGCATCGGCTACCTTCTACGAAGAAGCACAAAAGTTTACCTTGGAATTGGTTAATCTGATTCGGGCCAGAACGGGGCACCAAAGGATTGTATTGGTGGTTGATGCACTGGAACGGCTGACCGCACCACCGGGTGATGAAAACAAATTGTTCAACAGTCTGAAAGAAGTTTATTTCAACCAGCCTGCGCGCCTGCAATTGCCCGATATTGCCATTATTTATACCGCGCCACCGTATTTGCAGGCGGTTTTGCCGAATGTCGAAACCGGTTTTGCGCAATGTTTGTCACTGGCTAATTTTAACGTCATGCGTCGTCCTGCACCCATGCAGGCACCCGAGCGTGATCCGGTCGGCATCGCCAAAATGCTGGAAATCCTGACTCGCCGCTTCCCGGAATGGCCGCAGGCGCTGGCACAGCCAGTGGTTGAGCATTTGGCTTGGCTGTCTGGTGGCAATGTGAGGCGTTTCTTCGATTTGGTGCGCAATAGTACGTTTTTTGCCCGTACTGAAGTGGTGCTACCTTTGTCAACGCCGGATGAAAAGCCTGTGCGGCATGCCATTGCCAAGGCCCAAGAAGCGCTGCAATGGCTAACCAAAAATGACCGCGTTTGGCTGGAGCGTTTCAAGGCGGGCTTGCCCGCCGGAGAAATCGACAAGATGCAACAGGATCTGGCCAATATTATTCGGCTGTTCGATCATTCACTGGTGCTGAATTATCAAAATGGCGAAATTTGGTACAACGTCTCGCCATTGGTGCGTGAACATGTCTGATGCGGAAAATCTGTCCGACCTGGAAACGATTTGGGCAGACTTGCGTGGGTTGTTGGAGTGGCAAGAGGGGTTTGGACTGTATCTGATTTTTTCCACAGATGTGGGTGTTGCAAAATCATTGTTGCGCAGTTTGACGCGATGGTGTGATGAACACAAGCGTCATATTCAAGTCGTTCGGCCACTGATCCACACCGACGTGTTGGCACAAGTGTTGGCCGCTTTGTCTGGCGAGCCTGATCGGACTGATACGCCGTTGTGGCTCGACTTTGACGTGCGCAAGGAGGACGATGGGTGGACTCTGATACGCCAGCAATTTTTGACTGCCTTAAACCAGCGCCGCAGTTGGCTTGAGCAAGAATTTCGCCGTCCATTGTTTATACACCTGCCACACAGTTTTGCTGCTGAAATGGTCACATGGGCACCGGACTTGTGGAGTGTGAAACGGTATGTCGCCGTGTTGCCGGGAAAACAGAACGTGTTGGCAGCCATTGCAGCAGATCTTGAGGATGAAGACAGGCAAACAGCCCAAACCAATATCAATTGGGTGGAGTTGGCTGAGAAATATCATATCGCCGCGCTACCACAATATCGCCCGCAAGCCATGCGTGATTTGGCCGTGTACATTGCCAATAATGGCAAGAATAATGGAACTGAGCACGATATTGCCAATGATTTGGCGTGCGCTTTGGATAGCTTGGCTTTGTTTCGTTATTTGCGCAAATTGTTTGGCGATACGCCACAGGCGCTAACTGATGTTGCAGATGCATTGTGGCATGTGGCAAGGGCGAAGAAAGCGGATCAAAATTATATCGGTGCTATTAAAACGCTACACGCGGCCTTGGGACTTAGGCAGCGACTGCTGCCCATGACAGGCGAGCCAAAGGCAGCACTGCCAGAGCTTCTCGCGATACAAGCCGAGCTGGCTTTTCTGGAGGAAAAGGTCGGAAACAGTGAAAGGGCGCGAGCTTGGTTGAAAAGTTTGCAAACATTGAAAGCAAAACTCACTGAGTCCAAGC
>CAMBDR010000397.1 GCA_945864765.1 Janthinobacterium lividum
CCCCGATAAAAATCCGGGCGATGAAAAAGCAGCACGCATCATGGCAATTTTAAATACCGCCTACGGTACCCTGTCCGACCCGCACCGCCGCAAAGAACATGACGATTGGATCAGTGCCGAAGAATGGGAAGTGGAATGGCTGGAAAGCACCGAAAACAAAATTCGCAAGGTCGATCAACCCACCAGCATTGCGCACTACCGCCCCAGCCGCGACCCCAAATGGTGGGCCGTGTTATTGGGTTGTGTTGGCATTGGTTGGTTTAGTGCGGTATTAATGCAGGCGCAAACCGGTTTTATGTCGGCCTTTATGCCCAATTCATTCAAACCCAAGCCAGCGGCCGAGCTGGTACTACCCGTTGCCGCTGTTGCCGCGACTGTCGCCAAACCGGTTGAAGCGGCCGCCAAACCCGAAGAAAACCGCATTATTGCCATTTCCGAATTCCGTTTGCCAGAAACCGTCAACATCTGCAACCCACTGCTACGCAAGGAAACCGCGCCCAATGGCGAAGACTGGCCAGCCCAATCGGGTTATATTAATGGCTATCAGGTCGGCAATTTGGGGGGCAATACCCACATTACGATTGATAACAGCCACAATATGAATGATATTTTTGTCAGATTATTTGATGTTGGCAATAACCAGATTGTGCGCTACTTAATGGTCAAAGGCCGACAAAAATTCACGGCCGAACAACTCGTTGCCGGCAATTATGAGGTTCGCCATCAAGCCATTGGCACCGACAAAGCCACTTGCGACGCAGCGGCGGCTTTGTAAATAAATGTCCGCTTAAAACTCTTCCCAATCACTTTCGGCAGGTTTTGCGACCGGGCGCGGTTTGGCGGGAAGCTGTTTTGCGGCCGGGCGTGCAGACGCTTTGGGTGGTCGGGGCGCAGAATGTGCAAGCGATGCCGCTCTTGCCATCGGCTTATTGGATGATTGATTTGACCGCTGGCTCGATAACTGAAATACCCCCACCGCTTGCGACAAGGTTTGCGCCTGATCTTGCATGCTTTGCGCTGCCGCAGCCGCTTGTTCCACCAAAGCAGCATTTTGCGAAGTCATTTCATCCATTTGCGCAATCGCATCGCTCACTTGTTCAATACCACTGCTTTGCTCCTGGCTGGCGGCAGTAATTTCACTCATGATATCAGCCACTTGTTTGACCGAGGTGACGATTAATTCCATCGTTTGCCCGGCTTCATCCACCAACTTGCCGCCGTCTTCCACTTTTTCAACCGAATCACCGATCAAGGCTTTGATTTCCTTGGCGGCAGCGGCAGAGCGTTGCGCCAGATTCCGCACTTCGGACGCCACCACAGCAAAGCCGCGCCCTTGCTCACCAGCCCGTGCCGCTTCCACCGCCGCATTCAAGGCCAAAATATTGGTTTGAAAGGCAATGCCATCGATCACACCGATAATATCGACGATTTTGCGCGAACTCTCTTTAATTGCGCTCATGGTATCCACCACTTGCGACACCACCTGGCCACCGCGCTCGGCCACCGACGAGGCAGAGATGACCAATTGATTGGCCTGACGTGCGTTATCGGCATTTTGCTTCACGGTTTCGGTCAACTCTTCCATGGAGCTGGCTGTTTGTTCCAGCGAACTGGCTTGTGATTCGGTACGTGCCGATAAATCCTGATTGCCTGCGGCAATTTGGCTGGAAGCGGTGGCAATGGTTTCGGTACTGGCGCGCACCTCGCCGACGGTTTTGTCCAGGCTGCTATTCATATCTTTCAAGGCTTGCAACAATTGTCCGGTTTCATCGGTCGAATTCACCTCTATTTGAGTCGTCAAATCACCTTCTGCCACGCGGCGCGCCACACCCACTGCTTGTGCCAGCGGCAAAATAATCGAGCGTCCGGTTGCCACAGCACACAAGCCACCAACCAGCAAGCCCACCACACCAATACCCATCATCAAGGTCAAAGACGATTCAATGGCCGATTGAATGCCAGCACTTTCACTCTCAACATCTTTTTTCTGGTGTTTAACCATCTCCCGAATTGCGACCAACATGGCATCCATGGCCGGGAAAGCTTCACCAATCATCGCCGCGCTGGCCTTATCCTTTTCATCGGCCTCCACCAAATCGGTCACTTTGGCAAAGGCCTTTAAATAAGTCAGGCGGTTTTCATTGATTTTTGCAAACAGCGTCTTTTCTTCCGCACCGGTCGCCAAAGGTTCCAGCTTGGCCATATCATCCGAAATATTACGGCGATTAGCATCAATACGACCATAAAACTTGCTACGTTGCGCTTTATCCGGCGTAAGAATCAAGGCAAAGGTCATGGCCACATTATCGCGTGCAAGCGATTCAATATCCACTACCAGGGAAGTACTCACCCAATCTTCCTGCGTCATTTTTTTATTCATTTGCCCCAAGGCCAAGAAGCGAACCGACCCCAGCACGATCACGATTGCCATCAAGCCCATCACCAAGCCAAAACCCATTTTCAGGCGGGTGCCGATTTTAAGATTTGCGAAGTTCATCATTTCCTCATTAAAAAAGCATTTTTCACATCAGTATCCGTCGCACAACGCGTGACAAGCCACCCTTTTTTTCAAGGGCGGCTATCAAACAATTCAGGCAGGCTTAACCCGCTAATTTTTCGATCAAGCCCATTTCAGAACTGGACATGAGTTTGTCGATATCCACCAGAATCAGCATGCGCTCATCGATGGTGCCAAGGCCGATCAGGTAATTGGTGTTAAACGCGGTGCCCATTTCTGGGGCGGGTTTGACTTGTTCGGGTGACAAGGTGGTCACGTCGGACACACTGTCCACCACCATACCCATGATGCGGCCACCAATATTGAGGATGATGACCACGGTAAATTGGTCATAGGTGGGTGTACCGAGGTTGAATTTGATGCGCATATCCACCACCGGAATGATGATGCCGCGCAAATTGATGACGCCCTTGATAAATTCGGGTGCATTCGCGATGCGGGTAACGGCTTCATAACCGCGAATTTCTTGCACTTTCAAAATATCAATACCATATTCTTCTTGCCCCAAAGTAAAGGCAAGAAATTCATGCCCGGCAATGTCTTTGCCTGATGACAAGGTTAAGCCGGAAGTATTGGTTGGATTTTGTGCCATGATCGATCCTTGCGAGTAAATTTCAAGTGAGCCATGCGTGTTACTGTAGCACGCGCTGGCTGCACTTGCACTTGTTTGGCGGTTTTTTCCGACAAGGAGTGCAAAAAGTTGTTGGTAACACGTTTGGCTTGCAGGAACCCAACACCCATGCGCTGGTTTGGCCGATTCCAACCGTTTGTTTGAGTTAGTACTAACCTTATCCTTTGCAGGGCGATTAGATAAAGCCCGCCACCGGAGGCGATTATTCGAGTACAATACTGCCCCTATGAACCCAACTAAAAATTTATTCGCATCCGTCCCCAGCGCATCCAAACGTGCGCGCGCGGCCCCGTTTTTGCCCATGTCCCGCGCAGAAATGCAACAACTGGGCTGGACCGAGTGCGATGTTATCCTCGTCACCGGCGACGCCTATATCGATCACCCCAGCTTTGGCATGGCGCTGGTAGGGCGTTTGCTGGAGGCGCAAGGGTATAAAGTGGGCATTATCAGCCAACCGGACTGGCTTTCTGCCGATGCTTTTCGGGCCTTGGGTAAGCCGCGCCTGTATTTTGGTGTGACGGCGGGCAATATGGATTCCATGGTCAACCGCTATACCGCCGACCGTAAAATTCGCTCCGAAGATGCCTACACCCCGAATGGTACGCCGGATAAACGGCCTGATCGCACCGTGGTGGTGTACGCGCAACGCGCACGGGAAGCGTTTCCCGATGCCAATGTCATCATCGGCAGCATTGAAGCGAGTTTGCGCCGGATTGCGCACTACGATTATTGGTCCGACAAAGTGCGGCGCTCGGTGTTACCCGATTCGAAAGCCGATCTTTTACTGTTTGGCAATGCCGAGCGCGCCTTGGTAGCACTTACCCATCGTTTGGCAGCGGGCGAAGATATCAAGCAAATTCGTGACTTGCGCGGCACCGCATTTATGGTGCCACCCGGCTGGAAACCGGCCGACGATTGGAGCGAAGCCAATTCCACCCGGGTCGATACGCCGGGTCGGGTTGATCCGCATCCTGATCCGTATGCGATGGCACCAGAGAGCAAATCTGATTGCGCCACGCAAAATGGCAATGGGCCCGATGCTGCTAACACAGCTGCTGGCGCATCTGCGGGCGCACCTGTGGCCATACCTGCCGCCCCCAAACCCATCCCGATGCTCATCCTCAGCCGCGAAGAACGGCAAGCGGCCCTGAAAGAGCAACGCAACAAAACCGTGGTACGTTTGCCATCTTACGAGCAAGTTTCACAAGATTTGGTCATGTATGCGCATGCGTCACGCGTGTTCCACCTCGAATCCAACCCCGGCAACGCGCGCGCGCTGGTGCAGGCGCATGGCAACCGCGATGTTTGGCTTAATCCACCGCCGCTGCCACTGGAAATGGATGAAATGGATGGCGTGTACGGCATGCCTTATGCCCGTGCGCCCCACCCCAGCTATGGCAATGCGCGCATTCCGGCGTGGGAAATGATCCGCTTTTCGGTCAATATCATGCGTGGCTGCTTTGGCGGTTGCACGTTTTGTTCGATTACCGAACACGAAGGGCGCATCATTCAAAGCCGTTCAGAACCCTCGATTTTGCGTGAGATTGAAGAAATTCGCGATAAAACCAAGGGCTTTACGGGCACCATTTCCGATTTGGGCGGCCCCACTGCAAATATGTATCGGCTCGCCTGCAAGAGTAAAGAAATTGAAACCTCATGCCGCCGCCTGTCCTGCGTGTACCCGACCATTTGCTCGAACTTGAATACTGATCACAGCAAACTGATTTCCGTGTATCGCAAGGCACGCGCCCTGCCCGGCATCAAAAAAGTGCTGGTCAGTTCCGGCTTGCGCTACGACTTGGCGGTGCGCTCGCCCGAATATGTGAAAGAACTGGTGACGCACCATGTGGGCGGCCTGTTAAAAATCGCACCCGAGCATACCGAAGAAAATACCTTGTCCAAGATGATGAAACCGGGTATTGGCAGTTATGATGAATTCAAAAAAATGTTTGAACGCTTTTCGGCCGAAGCGGGTAAAAAGCAATATCTGATCCCCTACTTCATCGCCGCCCACCCCGGTT
>CAMBDR010000398.1 GCA_945864765.1 Janthinobacterium lividum
GGCGGCATCGGCATTATTCATAAAAATCTCACCCCCAAAGAACAAGCCCGTGAAGTGGCCAAGGTCAAGCGCTTTGAATCGGGCGTGTTGCGTGACCCGATTACCATTCCCCCCACCATGAAAATTCGCGATGTGATTGCCCTGACCCAGCAATACGGCATTAGCGGCTTTCCGGTGGTGGAAGGCAAGCGGGTAGTGGGGATTATCACCAACCGCGATTTGCGTTTCGAAGAAGAACTGGACGCACTGGCCAGTGCCAAAATGACGCCGCGTGACAAATTGGTGTTTGTCAAAGAAGGCGCGGAACTGGAAGACGCCAAACGTCTGATGAATAAACACCGCCTGGAGCGGGTGCTGGTAGTCAACGACGCGTTTGAATTGCGCGGTTTGATCACCGTCAAGGATATTCAAAAAGCAACCGAACATCCTTTTGCCTCCAAAGATATGCACGGCAAATTATTGGCTGGTGCTGCCGTCGGGGTCGGTGCCGATAATGATGAGCGCATCGAATTATTGGTTGCCGCTGGCGTGGATGTGATTGTGGTCGATACCGCACACGGCCATTCGCAAGGGGTGTTGGATCGGGTGAAATGGGTCAAAACCCGCTTCCCGCAAGTCCAGGTTATCGGCGGCAATATCGCCACCGCCGCCGCCGCGCGGGCTTTGGCCGATCATGGTGCTGACGCCGTGAAAGTCGGGATTGGCCCCGGCTCCATTTGTACCACCCGCATTGTGGCCGGTGTGGGCGTACCGCAAATTACCGCGATTGCCAATGTGGCCGATGCCTTGGCGGGCAGCGGCATCCCATGTATCGCCGATGGCGGTATTCGCTATTCGGGCGATATTTCCAAAGCCCTGGCTGCGGGTGCTTCCACCGTGATGATGGGTTCGATCTTTGCGGGTACTGAAGAAGCCCCGGGCGAAGTGATTTTATTCCAGGGCCGCAGCTATAAATCGTATCGCGGCATGGGTAGCCTGGGTGCCATGGCGGACGGTTCGGCGGATCGTTATTTCCAGGATTCTGCCAATAATGCCGAAAAACTGGTGCCCGAAGGGATTGAGGGGCGCGTACCTTACAAAGGTAGCGTGATCGCGATCCTGTATCAATTGGTCGGCGGGGTACGCTCGTCAATGGGGTATTGCGGTTGCGCCACCATTGATGAATTGCGTGAAAAAGCCGAATTTGTTGAAATTACCTCGGCGGGTATGCGTGAATCGCATGTGCATGACGTGCAAATCACCAAAGAGGCTCCTAATTACCGGGCTGAATAAATAATGAAAAAAACAGCGCAAGACGCACTCACTGCCAACGGCGGCCCCAATTCCGACTTGTCGCCCATTACGCGTGGCCCCGGCCCGGCACCGCACACCATGACGCAGGAAGATTTGGCACAGCAAATAACGCGTTTGCGCCGGATCGGCAAGCGCATGTTTGATGTGGCCAATTGCGTCATTACGCTCAATGGCATGGCCTCCGCTTTTGCCGTGGGCGAACGTTCCATGCCCGCGCTGGAAGAGGCGTTTTGCGCCAGCATGGCCGCGCCCGACGCCTTGCGCATCGTTGCCGATACGCGCGAAGATGCGCAATTATCGAAACATCGCGCCGTGGTGGGTGCGCCGTATGTGCGGTTTTATGTGGCCCATCCGATTCACAACGACCAGCAACAAGTGGTGGGATGTCTGCATCTGGTGGCGTATTCAGGCAAAAACTTTGGCGTTGATGAACGCCAATTGCTGGATGATTTGGTCGGTTTGATCGAACGTGAATTGCATTTTAATGCGATGAATGCCTCGCAAATCGACCTGATTAAAAAGAATCGCAATTTACGCCGCGAATCCCTGGTTGATTCCGTCATCGGCACCTGGAACCGGGTCGCCATTACCCGCATGCTGGCCACGGAAACCGAGCGCTGTTATAACGAAGAAAAGCCGCTCTCGGTGATTCTGGTCGATCTCGATTCGCACAAGCAAATTTGCGATCAATATGGCTTGCCCGCCGCCGATAATGTACTCTTGAAATTCACCAGCCGCTTGCGCTCCTGCATCCGCCCCAGTGATGCGCTTGGGCGTTACGAGGGCGAAACCTTCATGATCGTCTTGCCTGGTGCCTCGGCCATCACCGTCAAAATCGTCACCGAACGGATACGCCAGGTGGTGATGGCGCAACCCGAATACATTGCCGAGCAAGAAATCAAACTGGTGGCCAGCATCGGCACCGTGTCTACTGACTTGTTCCCGGCGGCGACGATTGATGATTTGATCACCCAGGCCGATTTAGCCCAGCGCAAGGCCAAGAAAGCCGGGCCAAATCGGGCCAACCATGCCCAGCCAGCCTGATTTATTACTGCTCATTTTCATGAACAATGGTTCATTTCATCCCTGATTTTTCATCACTGATTTCTCATCCAATAAAGAGCACCAGCATGCATTCCAAAATTCTGATTCTTGATTTCGGTTCCCAGGTTACCCAATTGATTGCCCGCCGGGTGCGCGACGCGGGTGTGTTTTCTGAAGTGTTTCCGTTTGATGTGAGTGATGAATTTGTGCGCAACTATGGCGCGGCGGGCATCATTTTATCGGGCAGCGGCGATTCCACGCTCGAAGGCGATTCGCCCCGTGCGCCGCAGGCGGTGTTTGAATTGGGTGTGCCCGTGCTGGGTATTTGCTATGGCATGCAAACCATGGCCTTGCAATTGGGTGGCGCGGTGGACCCTGGCCATGTGCGCGAATTTGGCTATGCCGAAGTGCAGGTTCATGGCAATAGCCCATGGTTGGAAGGGATTCGTGATTTTAGCAATGCCGACGGCGCGGCCATGCTCAAGGTGTGGATGAGCCACGGCGACCATGTATCTGGCCTGCCGCCGCAGTTTGCATTGCTCGGCTCCACCCCAAGCTGCCCGATTGCCGCCATGGCAGATGAGGCGCGGCGTTTTTATGGGATTCAATTCCATGCCGAAGTGACGCATACGGCGCAGGGCAAGGCGATTTTGGGGCGCTTTGTGCATGAAATTTGCGGCTGCCAGTCGGACTGGAATATGACCGATTACATTGAAGAAGCGGTCGCTAACATCCGCCAACAGGTTGGTAGCGATGAAGTCATTCTGGGCTTGTCCGGCGGGGTGGACAGCAGCGTGGCTGCCGCCTTGATTCACCGCGCCATTGGCGCGCAACTGACCTGTGTGTTTGTTGACCATGGCTTGCTGCGCTTAAACGAAGGCGATATGGTGATGGATATGTTTGCCGACCATTTGGGCGTGAAAGTGTTGCGCATTGATGCCAGCGAGCAGTTCATGCAGCATCTGGCGGGCGTGACCGACCCCGAGCAAAAACGCAAGATTATCGGACGTGAATTTGTTGAAGTGTTCCAGGTGGAAGCGGGCAAGCTGGCCAACGCGCGCTGGCTGGCGCAAGGCACAATTTACCCGGACGTGATTGAAAGCGCGGGCAAGGGCAAAAAAGGCCATACCATCAAGAGCCATCACAACGTCGGCGGTTTGCCGGAAACCCTGAACCTGAAATTGCTGGAACCGCTGCGCGAATTGTTCAAGGATGAAGTGCGCAAATTGGGTGTGGCCTTGGGTTTGCCGTTTGATATGGTGTATCGCCATCCTTTCCCCGGCCCTGGTTTGGGGGTGCGCATTTTGGGTGAAGTGAAAGCGCAGTATGCTGATTTATTGCGCCGTGCGGATGCGATTTTTATCGAAGAATTACGTAACGGCACCATGGATTTGCCGGATCAGGATAGCGAAACGCCACCCGCCAACTGGTATCACGCGACCAGCCAGGCGTTTGCGGTGTTTTTACCGGTCAAATCAGTGGGCGTGATGGGTGATGGTCGTACTTATGAATATGTGGTGGCGTTGCGTGCAGTGCAAACCCAGGACTTCATGACCGCACATTGGGCGCATTTGCCGCATGCTTTGCTGGGCAAGGTATCGAACCGGATTATTAATGAAGTGCGCGGGATTAACCGGGTGGTGTACGATATTTCGGGCAAACCGCCTGCGACGATTGAGTGGGAGTGATTCCCCATTTTTGTTCCCTTTTTGGGGTGAACCCAAAAAAAGATTCGTTATCCTATCGTTGGCGGCGGGGTTAAACCATTGGTGCGATAGCGAGGGTTTGCCAAGCGTGCTTTTTATGAAAATTTGCTTTTCTCTTGGGGCATGGCCATAATGACGGTAAATTGATCGATTGGAGTGAACCATGTTAAAGATCCTTGTTGATACGGAATTGTTTCAATACCGGCAGCTTCACTTGACCAAAAGCGAAGTTGCACGGTTCGATTATCAAAAAGGGCAAGCCGCCGATATGATCGCATGGGCACCGATTGCGATGCCGGTTCCCAAAAATCCGCCCTTGACGGTTGATGCGTGGTTGGCGGCAAATCCGGCTTTTGGCGATGCGTTTGGGTTGTTTGGGCAGAATGCGGAAGAGGGGATCGCCTATCAAACTCGGGTTCGACACGAATGGAATCGGTAATATTCGACACTAATATCTTGATCGACTTTCTTAACGGGGAAGTTCGCGCGGCATCGGAACTCCAACGGTATGTCAATCGATGTGCGATCTCTTCCATTACTTGGATGGAAGTGCTGGTCGGCGCAAAAAGTGCCGATCCAGAACGAAAATGTCGCGCATTGGGCGCACTTACCGCATGCCCTGTTGGGCAAGGTATCCAACCGAATCATTAATGAAGTGCGTGGCATTAACCGGGTGGTGTACGATATTTCGGGCAAGCCGCCTGCGACGATTGAGTGGGAATAAGCAGCCCTGGTTAAAGGGTGTCCCAAAAGGCCCCACAGCTTGTACCCCCGTCATTCCCGCGCAGGTGGGAATCCAGTGCCAGCGAGGAGTGCAGACGGCTACAATTTGCCTCGCTGGATGGGGTAGTTATAGCCGAGAAATTTCAACTGGCGTTACTGGCCGATGTCGTCATACCTTGGCGGATACGGCTGGCGCAACATTAATTTTATCTTCAGAACGGCAAATTCTGCAATTTTGATTCCAATTTGCAATGCTTAATTTTTACTATAAAACAACAGGTCACGAAAAAAAGTCCGAACTTCCATAAAATTCAACCCATACAAATGGTAGACTGCACCCCATTATGGTTGAATAGTGCGATAAATTGGCTCTTTTTGCTTTGCTTGGTGCTTGGCTGGCA
>CAMBDR010000399.1 GCA_945864765.1 Janthinobacterium lividum
TCAAAAAGTCAGGGGAATGGGTCGATACCATGACTTGGCCACCACGCTCTGCCCAGGCACGAAATTCTTCGGCCAATTCGGCCAGTAAGCTCGGGTAAAGCTGGTTTTCCGGCTCTTCAATGCAAAGCAAGGAATGCGGCTGTGGATCATGCAGTAGCACCATATAGGCGAACATTTTGATCGTGCCATCGGAAACATGGCGATCAATGAACGGATCGGTAAACGCACCATCCGAAAATTGCAGTAGTAAGCGACCATCCTCGGTTAATTTGGGGGTGATATTGCTGATACCAGGAATGCGCGCGCGCATTTTATGGAGTATCGTCTGGAAAATGGCAGGGTGGTTTTCAAACAGAGTGCGTGCAACTAATTGCAAATTGCCGCCCGTGCCCAACAAATGGTCGGCCATGCCGCTGGCATCTTTGCTGCCGCGTGCAGCATGCGTGTCGATGTCCGCCAGTTTCCAGCCTCGCACCGCTTTGTGGATGGCAAACACCTCCTCGTAATTGGGGAAGCGGCCAAACAGGCTCAGTGCCAAGGTATCGCGTTCAATCTGGCCAGTTCCTTGCATGCTTATTTTTTGTATCCCCACAACCCCGTGCGGCACGGATTGCTGGTTTGTCGCCGTATTGCGCCCTTGCCCCAAGGCGTAATCCAGATAGATTAATGCCTGGTTTTGGCTGTCGCGTAAAACTTCTCTGAATACGACAGGGGTTTTGTTTTCTTCGCCAATACTCACCAGATAGTTAAGGTGGGCTTGCCGTTGTTCGATGTTGATCCGAAATTGGATTTCAATTTCAATACAGGCACCCGTTTCTGTGCCGCGCGACACGACTTCTTTAAATCCCCCCAGGTTTTGCAAGGCATCCCGTACATTAAACGTGACGCAATCCTTTAAAAATTCAAAAACGCCCAGTAGTGTCGTTTTGCCCGTGCCGTTCGCACCGACAAGGGCGCATAAATTGGGCAAATCATCAATTCGGGTGTCTTTAAAGCTCTTGAAATTCTGTAGGCGGATCGATTCAATATGCATGACATTTCCTTATTCAAGCTCAATTCGACAGCGTAAGCAAAATGGCAGTTTGCGCAAAAACAGGCTTTTCATCGGATTAATCTAGTAGATTTCACTAATGGTTTGATCACTGACAGCAGGCAAAAACGCCCGCCCCAGGCCCAAACCCGGCAACTCGATGCCAGGGCACAGTTGCAACAAAGGCTTGAGTGCAAATGCGCGTTGGTGCAAGCGCGGGTGTGGTACTTCCAGGTCTTCGCTTTGAATTTGATGATTGCCGTAGAGTAGTAAATCGAGATCGAGCGTGCGCGGTGCGTTGCGGTACGGGCGCTCGCGCCCGAATTCAAGCTCGATTTCTTGTAACGCAGATAATAAATCATGCGCCGCCAGGCTGGTGCTCAGTTCCACCACGGCGTTGCAAAAGTCATCGCCATCGGCTTCCAGCGGCGCACTGAGAAACAGATTGGATTGCCCCAGCAGGCGGCAATGCGGGATTTTGCCCAGTTTGACAATGGCAGATTTGACGGTATGATGGGCGTCGCCCAAATTGGCACCCAGGCCGATATAACAAGTGATCATGATGATGGGTTCGGACGACGGTTGCGCCGCCCCCTGCGTGAAGGCGGTTTTCTGGATGATTCGGACGAACGCGCGGGCGGTGGCACATTTTCGCGCTCGGTCGGGTCGGCATCAACAAAATTGCGCCACCATTCACCAATTTCGGCGTCGAGTTCGCCCGAGGCAGAGCGCAAGAGTAAAAAGTCATAACTGGCGCGAAAGCGTAAATGCTCAATCAATTTATACGGCGCTTTGCCGGTGCGCCGCTCAAAACGCGGTTGCATGGCCCAAATTTCGCGCATATCCGCCCCAATTTTGCGCTGCAAGGCCAATTTTTCGGATTGCGAATTGAGTACATCATCGGCCGCTAAATGTAGCGCCGGAATACTGTGTTCGCCCGCCGCTTCATAGGCGCGCCATTTTTCCAGCACCTGATGCCACAAGAGCGCGGCAAATAAAAATCCCGGTGAAACGCCTTTGCCCTGCTTGACGCGCTCATCGGTACTGGCCAGCGCCAGCGTCACAAATTTAATCCCCAGCGGCTGTTCCAGCACCACATCAAGCAAGGGCAACAAGCCATGATGCAGGCCTTCTTTGCGCAATTGTTGCAGGCAGGCCAGCGCTTGGCCGCTGGTGAGTAATTTCAGCATTTCATCAAATACCCGTGCGGCGGGTACATTGTTGATGAGCGGTGCCATGATGGGAATCGGCGCGCTGGAGGCCGGGTCGATGGTAAATTGCAGTTTGGCGGCAAACCTGACTACCCGCAACATGCGCACCGGGTCTTCGCGGTAGCGCGATTCGGGGTGGCCGATGATGCGTAAGGTTTTGGCGCGAATATCGGCCATACCACCATGGTAGTCAAATACTTCCTGAGTGGCCGGGTTGTAATACATGGCATTGATGGTGAAATCGCGGCGCAAGGCGTCTTCTTGCTGGCTGCCAAAGGTATTGTCACGCAGCACCCGGCCATGCTCATCTTTGGGCGCTTGCTCGATCGAGGGGCCACGGAAGGTGGTGACTTCGAATAAGTCTTGACCCAGCATCACATGCACGATTTGAAAGCGCCGCCCAATGATAAAGGCGCGCCGAAACAAGCGTTTGACTTGCTCGGGCGTGGCATTGGTGGCAATGTCAAAGTCTTTGGGCTGCACGCCAAGCAGTAAATCACGCACCGCACCGCCAACCAAAAACGCCAGATACCCGGCTTCCTGCAAGGTTTGCGTTACCTTTAGGGTGTTGGCGGAGAGCAACTGCGGGTTGATCTGATGTTGTTCCGGCCCGAGTATGGTCACCTGCGGCACACTTTCTGCCGCACCGGATTCATCCTTGATGCCAAATAGTTTGCGAATGAATTTCTTAATCATTGAATAGTCTTAAATAGTCTTAAATAGGCTTAACAATGGCCAGCCTTGAGCCAGCGCGTGCGCTTCAAGTTTGGCATTGGGATTGGTGGCAATGGGATGACTCACGATAGACATTAAGGGAATATCGTTGTGCGAATCACTGTAAAAATAGCTTTTGGGGAAGTCGGCCAGGGTTTGCCCGCGCTGCCCCAACCAGTTTTGTAAGTGAATGATTTTACCGGCACCATTGCTGTGCGGCCCCACCAATTTGCCGGTGATATCGCCATTGGCGTGTTCTTCCGGCAGGGCTGCCAGCAAATGCGCTACCCCGAGCGCCGTGGCAATGGGGGCCGTGACATAGCGATTGGTGGCGGTGACGATGGCGATGACATCGCCTGCGCTACGGTGTTGTTCCAGAATTGCCAGTGCTTCAGGCAGCAGCACCGGGTGGATGACTTCTTGCATATATTGCGCATGCAATTGATCCAGTTGCTGACGCGGGAATTTGGCCAGGGTGCCCAGGGCAAAATCGAGGTATTCAATCGGGTCGAGCGTGCCTGCCTGATATTGGGCAAAAAAATGGTTATTGGCCATTGCGTGGGCATCAGGGTCCACCGCGCCGACGCGAACCAGAAATTTACCCCATTCATGATCGGAATCGATGGGCAGTAGCGTGTGGTCCAGGTCAAAAAGGGCAAGGTTCATGGGTAATAATCGTCAATTCAGGGTCAAAATTCAGGGTTAAAACTCAGGGGCAAAATTCGGGGGCGCATCGGCGCGGGTCAGTTCGGGCAGCAATTGTCTTAATAGCGGCAGCGTCATGTGCCGATGGGTTTGAATCGAATAATGATTCAGGGCATCGAGTACGGCAGTTAATGATCGCATATCACGTTGGTAATGAATAATTAACCAGGGTAGCACCAGGGGGGAAAGATTCCATCCGCGTGTTACCGCTGTTTGTTGTAAAGCATGAATTTTATCAGCATCCGTCAAGGCATGCAGTTGATAAATTAAACCCCAGCCCATGCGGGTGCGTAAATCTTCACGAACTGGCAAATTAGCCGGGGGCATTTTGGCGCTACTAATTAAAAAACCATTATTTTCCCGGATTTGGTTGAATAACGCAAAGGCGTCGATTTGCCGTTCCGGGTTCAGACATTCACAATCATCCAGCAAATACAGTAGGATGGATGGATCATACAATAAATGGTGCGCTTGGGCACTGGCAGCGGCAATATAGCGTGTGTTGGCTCGCCCGGCCAAGGCTTGCAGCAAATGGCTTTTGCCCGTTGCGGTCGCGCCCCACAGGTAAAGAAAATGCTCGCTGCTGGTGGCGTCGTTAAATTGTTGCAAAACATGGCGTAATTCGTGATTCGGCCCCACTGCAAAATTAGCCAGTGTGGGCGCGGGTGGTGCTTCAAGTTCGAGTATTAACTGTTTCATGCGGGTATGTCTGTGTCCGTCTATGAGAGGTAAAAACTGCTTTCCAGATAGCTGGCGCGTAAATGTTTAAAGGCGACCATTAAAATCGCCGAGCAAGGCAAGGCCAGTAGAACGCCGGTAAAGCCAAAAAACTGGCCAAATGCCATTAAAGCGAAAATCACCGCCAAGGGGTTTAAGCCGATGCGTTCACCCACCAAACGGGGTGTCAGGACGAAACTTTCCAAAATTTGACCAAAGCCATAGATCAGCGCAACCGCCACCAGGCCGTACCAGCCGTGAAACTGCAAGATGGCTGCGATCAAGGCCAAAATCAGGCCCAAACCAAATCCCAGGTAAGGAATAAACACCAATAAGCCGGTAATGATGCCAACCGGCAAGGCGACATCAAAGCCGGCAATCGCCAATGCAGCAGAATAATACACTGCCAGTACCAACATCACCAATAATTGCCCGCGTAAATATTGTGCCATCAACAGATCGACTTCGCTAAACATATCAGTGGTGCGTGGTAGCCAACGCCGTGGTACGGCATTTTGCACCCGTTGAACCAGTTTATGCCAATCGAGCAATAAATAGAACAGTACTACGGGCACCAAAATGACGGTAGCCAACCAACCCAAAATGGCGGTGCCACCAATTTTGGCGGAAGCGAGTACTGCATCGATAATGGCTTCGCTGCTGGTGGATAATTGCTCGGTCAAGAGTTTTTTGATGCCAGTGCTATCGAGCTCACCTTTATAGCCCATTTCGCGCAATTTGGGGCCAGCGAAATCATTGACCCGGTCGAGCATGATCGG
>CAMBDR010000400.1 GCA_945864765.1 Janthinobacterium lividum
GCCTGTCTGGATCAATTGATCAACAACACGAAACAATGCGCACCTGCGCTTATTTGAAAGAGAAACAGGGATTCATGGCAACTCAAGCACAGCGCAAGGCCAAGCCAGCCGATTGGCAAGGCAGGTTGGAAGGAATTCATGGCCGTTTAGCCTATGGATGGGTGTTCAATACCAGGCAGCCACAGGCGCGCGTGGTGGTTGAAGCCTGTTTGAATGGTTTGCCCTTTGGCACCGTGGTGGCGGACGTGGCACGAGCTGGTATAAGTGCGATTAATGAATCATGCGAGGATGTTTGCCATGGTTTTGTCATCGATCTGGGGCAAGGTAAGCGGGAAGGACTACTCACCGCGCGCGTTGCCAATACCGACTTTGTCTTGCCCGGCAGTTTGCAATTGGATGACCCAGCAGCACCAGCTCCACCAAGGGAGGCCTTGAGCCTGGTGTTTGGTGATGGCGGTTTGCGTTTGCATGGCTGGGCAATTGATCCATTGCAGCCGACCAAACAGCTCAAGCTAAGCGCACTAATTGGGGGCAAACTGGTGGCACAGGCACTGGCCAATTTGGAACACCCGGCCCTACGGGCGCAACAATTGGGCAAGCACGGCTTTGTTTTGGATTTGCCTTTGATTTTGGCCGATGGTGCGCTGCATGATGTGGCGGTGGTCGATGAGTCGGGTTTGCCGCTGACTGGCAGCCCGGTGCAGGTATGTTGTAACCTCGACCCGATTCAAACCTTGGTCCCGGATGGTTCAGAGTCGGCCTTGTTGCGTAACGTATTGCAAAACTATCAAAAATTTATTCCACACAGTTTGGGGTGGGATCATTATTCAGGCTGGGCACAACATTTTCCACCCATACTGCCGGATTCGCCCACAGCACCGCTCCGAATTGCCGTTGTCATCAGCGGTGCCGCCGATTTAATCGGCACCACGGTGCAAAGTTTGCAGCAGCAAGAGGGCGTGGATGTACAAAATTTCCCACGCGGGAGGACAAAGAAAGCGGGCAGTTTTGAAGCTTCGCTTAAAGCCGCCTTGGCCAGCGGCGCGCAGTGGCTGGCATGCGTGCGCGCGGGCGATACGCTACCCGCCCATGCCTTGGCGTGCGCCACCTGCGAAACCGGCAGCGCAGCCATTGTGTACGGCGATAGCGAGACCGATCTGGCGGGCAGCCTGCGCCCATGGTTTAAGCCTGCATGGAATTATGAATACGCGCTGGGTAGTGATTATGTGCTGGAATTGATGTTGATGAAGCGTGATTTGGTCGAAGCGGTTTTGTCGCAGTCTCAATCTTTTCCCGCCAATGCGGCGGCCTTGTCGTGGCAGGTGTTGGCACAGGTACTGGTGCAAACCAGTCCGGCGATTGTGCATGTGCCCTATGTTTTATACCGCTATCAAACGGCGCTGAGTGAGTCTGAACGGCTTGAGCGCCATCATGCCGCCGCCGCCGCGCTGGCGCAGTTAGAACCTGGCGCACAGTTGCAGCCCTTGGTGGCGCAAGATCCGGCGTGTTGTGCCCGGCGCTTGCAGCGTTTGCTGCCCAGCGATAAGGTACCGACCGTGAGCTTGATTATTCCAACCCGCGATCAGGCGGCGATGTTGAAACAATGTATCGACAGTATTTTGCAATTCACCGATTACCCGAATCTGGAAATCATCGTCATCGATAACGGTTCATCAGAAAGTGCAACCCACACTTATTTCCGCAAGCTGCAAAAACAGGGCATCACCGTTTTGCCAGCGCCAGGCGTGTTCAACTTTGCGCGCATCAACAATCTGGCGGTCACCGCCGCCAAGGGCGAAGTCATTGGTTTGATCAATAATGATATTCAGGCTTTGCATCATGGCTGGCTGCAAGAAATGCTGAGCCATTTAATGCAGCCCCATGTGGGCGCGGTGGGGGCCAAATTATTGTGGCCAAATCAAATGGTGCAACATGGCGGCATTGTGCTGGGTGTCGGTAATGTTGCGGCGCACTATGGTAATTTGCTGTCCGATGCGGATTGGGGCGATCACGGCCGTAATCAATTAGTCTTGCAAGTGAGCGGTGTCACCGCCGCTTGTTTGCTCATGCGCCGGGCCGATTACCTGGCCTTGGGTGGCATGGATGAACATGCCTTCCCGGTGGCGTTTAACGATGTGGATTTGTGTTTGCGCCTGCGCGCGCGTGGTCAAGCCATTATCTGGACGCCGCATGCCAAATTATTGCATGCCGAGTCGGCCAGCCGTGGTCAGGAAGACACGCCGCAAAAGCGCGCCCGCGCACAGCGTGAAGTTGAACAGTTGCGGCTGCGCTGGGGCCATGTTTTATTGCATGATCCGGCTTATCACCCCAGTTTGAATTTGGACCCGCACAGCCATGTTTTTAGTGGTTTGGCCTTGCCGCCACGGCGGCGCGCTCCACGTTTGGCCGATCTTGTCAGTAATGAACCCAGAGAAGAATCATGAACCCTGTAATCGATGCCCCTGATGTAGTCACTGCGGCAGTTACCGCGCCAACCCACCTTTTATTGCATGTTGGCTGTGGTCGCGCCAATTATCAGCGCTTGCCGATTTGTTTTCGGCAAGCCAAGTGGAAAGAAGTCCGGCTCGATATCGACCCCGGCGTGAATCCGGATATTGTTGCCAGCATAACCGATTTGAGCGTCTTGCCCGATGCCTGCGCCGATGCAATTTGGTCTTCGCATAATTTGGAGCATTTAAACAGCTATGAAGTGCCGTTGGCACTGGCAGAATTTCTGCGTGTCTTAAAACCAACAGGTTTTTTGTTACTGAATTTGCCCGATATGCGCGCCATTGCCAAACATATTTTGGCCGATAACCTGAATCGCCCGCTGTATCAGGCCGAAGTCGGCGTGATTACGCCGCTGGATATGATTTTCGGGCATCAGGCTTCGTTGCAACAAGGCTTACATTTTATGGCGCATCGTTCCGGCTTTACATCAACCACTCTGGGCGAAGCATTACTGGATGCGGGTTTTGCCGAAGTGCGTGTGAATGAAGGAAAAAATTGGGATTTGTGGGGTTTGGGTTTGATGCCTGAAGCACCTGCCACGCTCTTGGATGAAATGGCCGGGGTGCTGGGTTGATGAGGGTGAATCCTCTTGTCCTTTACTGCCCTTGTCGTTACAATGGGCTGGTGTTGGTGCTTGCATCCTGTTCATGGATGCGGTTAAACGGGAAACAGGCGTCTGGCTGCATGGCCAAATAACCTGTGCTGCCCCCGCAACGGTAAGCAGGTGTCGCTTTTTGCGCGACAACGTAACTCAATAAGGTCACTGTGCCAGACATGGGAAGACGAGTTGCCACGCCTGCCAGCCCGGATATCGGCCAATTTCAGGTGAAAGTAGCGTGTGCTGCTTTTTTTGCATTCAGCTTGCGGGGAAGCCGGCTGAATACTCTCTCAATTGTAAACTTATGACTACTCCAATTTTGAATCGTGTGACGCCCTTGCTGGCCTTCGCTTGCGCGAATGCTTTTGCCCAAACACCCGCGCCTGCGGCCACTCAAACTGTATTGGTTACCGCCAGCCGTCAGGCTCAGGCTGTGGCAGATGTCTTGATCGATCATGAAATCATTAGCGCGGAAGAAATTGCCAGTTCCAGCCACCGTTCGATTGCCGAACTATTGCAAAAACAACGAGGCATTGAAATCAGCAGCAACGGCGGCGTCGGCAGTGTTGCCTCGGTATTCTTGCGCGGCACCAATAGCCAGCAAAACCTGGTTTTGATCGACGGTGTGCGGATTGGTTCAGCCACCAATGGCGGCGCAACTTGGTCTACCATTCCTTTGTCGCAAATTGACCACATTGAAATCGTGTATGGCCCGCTCTCCAGCCTGTATGGGGCCGATGCTGTGGGGGGCGTGATTCAAATTTTTACCAAGCAAGGCAGTACCTATCTGGAACCGACTTTGGCACTGGGAGTCGGCAGTCATTCGACTCGTACTGAAGAAGCGGGTATTTCTGGTTCCGGCAATCATTTGCGCTTTGCATTACGTGTGGCGCACGAAAGTTCGGATGGGTTTTCGGCTTCACGGCCCTCGGCAGGACAATACACTTACCATCCCGATAATGATGGTTATCGCCGCAACAGTGCCAGCGGTAATTTGAGCTGGGACTTGGCCAAGGGGCATGAAATTGGCGTGCGTTTTTTACACAGCCAGTTGAAGGCGCAATTTGATGCTGGCCCAGGTTATGACGACCGTAGCGATGAACAAGTCGAAACCAGTGCCATGTATGGTAAGCATGCGATTACGCCGCAATGGCGGGCGCAATGGCAAATTTCTCGCGGTACCGATAAAAGTGCCTATGACGCCTCATTTGGTGCCAGTCGCTTTGACACCCGGCAAAATCAGGCACTGTGGCAAAACGATATCACGCTCGGTTCTGACTTATTGCAACTGGTGTTGGAACATCGTAGCGAACAAGTTGATTCCGATACGGTGGAACTGGCGCGCAAGCGGCATACCAATTCGCTGGCCATCGCTTATCAATTACGGCGTGATGCTCACTTGCTAACCCTGAGTGCGCGGCATGACGATAATTCACAATATCATGGCAATACCACTGGCAGCTTGGCTTACGGCTATCGGATAGATCCACGCTGGCGTTTTAGTAGCAGTTTGGGCACCAGTTTTCGCGCGCCGACCTTCAATGATTTGTATTACCCCGGTTTTGGCGTGGATAGCAATCGGCCCGAACGTGGTCGCAATGCCGAAATAGGTTTGCATTATTACGCAGGGCAACACCAGGCGAGTTTAACCTATTACCGCAATCGCATTACTGATTTACTGACCTATGCCACCGTATGCCCGGTGCAAGCGGCAAGCCATCCATTTGGTTGTACCTACAATGTCAATCAGGCATTGCTGAGTGGTTTTACCCTGGCGGCCAGTTCGCATTGGGGGAATTGGGGCGTGAAAAGCTCGCTCGACTGGCAAGATCCACGCGACGAAACCACCCATAAGCGACTGGCACGGCGCGCTCGTCAACATGGCAATGTGGCGCTGGAATATGCACAAGCTGGCTGGCGCGCGGGTGTGGAAACCACCTTTGCCGATCAGCGCTTTGACGACCCGGCTAATCGCAAAACTTTGGGTGGTTACGGTGTGGTGAATCTGTATGCCAGTGTGGCTGTGGCGCAGAATTGGTCATTGCTG
>CAMBDR010000401.1 GCA_945864765.1 Janthinobacterium lividum
GATGAGCTTGGACAGCCTGTTATCAGCAATTTAGCTTTGCAAGTTGTTCTTTGGCATTTCCCTTAAATCGATTTAAACCAGCAGCAGGCGTTGCGGATTGCGGTATACTTCATCATCGTTTGGAATGCGATCTGAAAAATAGACAGGCCCTGTTGGCGACATCTGCCTTGGGTAAAAAAACAACGTCTTTTTAGGCCGGAAGAAAAAAGTTTTAGCGGCGTAGGAATTGGCGTAGGTCTAAGATTTTCCCATGCATTCTCATAGCTAAAAAACGATTCTGCACTATAATTACCAGCGTTATTACGACCCCGAGAGTGGGCAGTATTTAAGCCCTGATCCAATCGGCATGGCTGGCGGGATGCGCTCGCAGGGATATGTGGATAACCCGAGTGTTTGGATTGATCCGTTGGGGTTGAGTGGGTGTGGAGACGCGCAGAATGTAGCAAATTACGCAAAGCAAAAAGAATTGTTAAAGACCACTGAAGCTGCCAATGATGTTGTGGCAAGTTTGCGTACTACTGGCAAGTTACCACCACATTATGTGACAAAGGCCAATGCAAAATCGCAGGGATGGGAGGAAGGCAAATCGGTCAATCCCCATGTGCCTGGGGGGCAGCTTGGTGGTGATGTTTTTAAAAATTCGACTGGTGTTTTACCTACCGCACCCGGTAGGACATGGTTTGAGGCTGACATTGGTCTGTCGAATACAATAACCCGGGCGAAACAAGCTGGGACGCGCCTTTTGTATTCAAATGACGGTCTGCTTTATGTAACCCCCGATCATTATGATACAGTTCATTCTATTGGAGTTTGGAAATAAGGAGGATCGTATGTCAGAAAAAGTACATTTGCACATTGATGGAGAATTGATTAACTCAGAACGCGATTTTCATAATTTTGTTGCAAAATTACTAGACTTTGGGCCGTACTATGGAAATAATCTTGATGCCCTTTGGGATAGGCTCAGCGCTGGCATCGGAAAAAATACGGTGCTTCATTGGAAAAATTCGGGGCTATCACGGACGCGACTGGGCGAAAAATTCGATACAATTGTTCAGCTTTTTGAAGAAGCAAGAAACGAAGATATTCAGTTGGGTTTAAAAGATCCGCTCATGCTAATTCTTGAATGAGGCGGGTTAATAATTCGATGCCACGCGACGATTTGCAGGAAGCGCACTATTTGTGGGAAGGGCACGAAGCGGCGAGTCATATTAAAACCGCTTTGGCTGCTTTGGCCCCTTATCTTCGCTATCCCCACCGGATCCCTTAATATCCTTCAATATTCTTCGAAAACCAAGTTCAGTTTTCGGGCCAGCAAGCATTGAATACTCTTCCAACAAATCGGACGCATCAGGGGCAAGCAGATCATTAATGTCGTATTGTTTTAGCATTTGATCCTTGTATTGTGCCAATATAGCCAGTGCCTCGTCTTCACTTAAACTTTCTGAATCCTTGTCTTTATTCATAACCCACCTTCGTTGTTCAATGTGCAGTTACGCCGGCCCGATCTTTACGTGCGGCATACCCAAACTCTTGAAATTGGTTATAGTCGTTGGAACCTTGCTATTTACGCCGATTCAGTTCAACCATCAGCCGCGTTTTAATGACTTGGCAATCCGCCTTGTTTTCAAATACGCTTTTCGCCTGCTTACCCCATCCCTGCGCTTGCATAACCTGAATCAAGCACTGCGCCAGATGATCCACCGCGCGGGACAATTGGCCGATTTCGTCAGCATCCAATTGCAAGCCGCCACCATTTTGCAAGGGACAGCGCATAAACGTCAAGTGCAACAACAACCAAACGCCATGCCGCAATATCTCCTTGGCTGGCAAACGGTCAGTACCTAAATTACCAGGGTCGGTTTCTGCCTTGGCCCGCGCCTGAATTTGCTGGCGCACGAGTTTGCCCATTTGAACCGTGCGCCAGATTTTCCTGGCGGTTAGTGAGTCCGGAAATATTTTGTCGTAGGCATCGTGCAAGGCATGGCTGCTGGCAACCAGCCCAACACGGCCAAACAGTTTTTTCTGATCGGTTTTGGCGGCGATTAAAAAATCCGGCCAATTGTTGGAAGTGAGCGTGCAAGCCAGATATAGCGCCGCATCGCTGACACTGAAACAGGTGTCAGATGCCGGCAAATCATCTTCGCCGTGTTTGAGTATGTATTCAATCCCCGCTATTTTTAACAATTGCCGCCATTACACCAACTCCCATTCAATGGTAAATAAGGTTTGTTCTTGCATTTGCTGTTGCAATTGCAATTCCAGCGTGGTAATCAATTCATTGCGCCGTGCTTCGATCAGGTCTTGTTGGTCAAACAGTTCGCGCCGCAGCTTGTTGCGCCGGGTTTCCATGTCGCGCTGCTGTTTTTGCCAGTGTAATTTTTCATCCAGCGTGGGCGCGGTGGCGGCGGTGCGGCGCACTTCCTTGATCTGGCGATCCACTTCTTTAATGGCTTGCTCCAGGCCGAGTTTTTGGTCATCCGCCCAGGCATCGAGCTTTTCCACTTCCTGATTAAAATACCCCAGGTTGGTTTGATCGGTTTGGGTCAGCAAGGCTTGCCGCCGCCGCGCCACTTCGGCAGTTAAGGCGGTGCTGCTGCTGTCAAGCTGGCTACAGGGCAGGATTTGCGCTGGAAAGGAAAGCAGGCGTTGCGGTTCCTCGTCAAGCAACATATCGCCCTCAAAGGTGCAAGCCGCCACCAACAAGCTTTCCACATCGCGATCCAGCGCGCGAATGGTGATCAAGCGCACGCACAGCCAGCCTGCTTGCCCGCGCCGTAATTGCAAGGCCGATAATTGCGCGCCATTTTGCCGCACGAAGGCAGCATAGTCAAAGCGCAAACGTGCCATTTTGTCCAGGGGCCGCTTGCGCGCCTGCCGGGTTGCCCATTGCGCCAAGGGGTGGCCCAGGCGATACAGGTGCGCTTGCTGGCTCAGGTGCGGCAATTCGTACTGGCCCGTTGGCACCTCGTGCAACGCTGGGTCGGGTAGGCTCAGTAACTCAAAACCGTGTTGATTGAACCGCGCATGCGGCCCCAGCTCATACTGCGTTAGTTTTAGCAGCATCTCGCCGTATCGGTCACGCAGGTTAATGCCGTCCGCTTTTTGTATCCGCAAGCGGTTTTTCACGCTTTCGTCAAAATGTTCCAGCAAAGCCTGGCGGGTTTTGAGCATGGCCTGGTTAATTTCACCGGATAGTTCGGCCTGTAATTGGTCGAAACTGGCTTTGATGGTTTCGGGGGAGCGGTATTTTTCGCGGTAAATGTCAGCAATGCGTTTTTCAAAATCGACGCCGGAACCAATTGCGCCTAAAATTTCATCGCTGGCACCAAATACGCCTTCAAAAAGCTGAAATTTGTCACGCAGCAATTCATACACCCGGCGATCCGCTTCATTCGCTTCATCCACAAAATTGATCACCACCACATCATATTCTTGCCCGTAACGGTGGCAGCGCCCAATGCGCTGTTCAACCCGTTGCGGGTTCCATGGCAAATCGTAGTTGATGACCAGCGAACAAAATTGCAGGTTGATACCTTCCGCCCCCGCCTCGGTGGCGATCATGACTGTACCTTGTTCCTGAAAATACTCTACCAGCGCGGCGCGCGTGTCGGCACTTTTGGAGCCAGATATTCGATCCGTGCCTGCATGGCGTTTGGCCCAGGCTTTATAAATGGTGGTGGCTTGCGCATCGGTGTTGGTGCCGTTAAATAACACCACGCCGTGGCCGTAAGCGCTGTCGGCTAATAGTTCTTGCAGATAGGCTTGGGTGCGCTTGGATTCTGTAAAAATGATGGCTTTTTGCGGCGCTTTGAGTCTTGCCATTTCTGCAAAACCACGTTTCAGCGCAGTCAGCAAAACCTTGCCCTTGCCATTGTCGCGTATGCTGGAGGCGAGTGTCTGAAAGTGCTGCAATTCATCCAACTCACTGGCGACGGCATCATATTCTTCCTGGCTCAGGGTTTGCATGAATGCCGGGTCGAACTCGGCGGCGCTTTCGTCGATCAGATCGTCGCGCCCATCGAAATCGTCCAGCACATCGGCAGACGTATCACTTTGCACAACGCCCTCACTCAGTTGCGCTTATAGCCGCTTGGCCATGGTGGGCATGCGGCGCGGTATTTTGCGTGTTTCGCGTCGTTTTTATGCAGATGTTGCCCTTATGAACAAATCGCCTTCAGCGCCATCACCAGCACATCCAATTGCTCACGACTGGTACATAGCGCAGGCGTAATGCGTACCACCTCGCGCCCGCCAAGCGTGCGCGCAACGCTAAAAATTCGGTATTGCTGCATCAAGCTGTCCATTACCTGTTGCGCCGCCATGCCCTTGATGCAAAACGAGACAATCGCGCCATGCCGTTCTGGTGCGCTTGGCGTGATCCATTCCAGCCCCGGTAAGCCATCGACCCGCTCACGCCAGTAGCGCGCCAGATAGCGCAAACGCGCCTCCTTATTGCGCGCCCCCACCTGGTAATGAAAGGCAATTGCGTCAGGAATGGTCAAAATCGGGGCGGGGGCTAAGGTGCCAAAACTGGCCAGTTTGGCGATATCGTTGGCATCATGTTGGACATCTCCAAACAGCGGCGCAATCTCGCCAATGCGGTTTTTGCGCACATACAATAGCGCCAGGCCCAGCGGCGCGCCCAGCCATTTGTGCAGATTGACGGCGACAAAATCGGCACCCAGTTCGGGCAATGTAAAATCCAGATGTGCAAAGGCGTGCGCTGAATCGACCAATACATCCACCCCTTTGCTACGCGCCATCGCACAAATTTTGGCGACCGGTAAAATCTGCCCGGTTAAATGCACCAAATGCGTTACCAGAATGGCGCGGGTTTTGGGGGTAATTTGTTGTTCGTAGAGCTGCACAATCTGTTCATCACTCACCGGGTCCAGCGGCAGGCTCACTTCGATCAGCCGCAATTGCCGGCGCTCGGCCACCATGGCCAGGGTTTCCAATACCTTGTCGTAATCGTGCGCGGCCATGATGACTTCATCGCCCACGGCAAACGGGTAGCCCTGCAATAAAATATTCATCGATTCGATCAAATTGCGGGTCAACACCAATTCTTCCGCCGCCACCCCGCACAGTTGCGCCAGTTGCTGCATGACGGCGGCAAATTCCTGCGGAAAGGCTTGCCGCATAAAATACGA
>CAMBDR010000402.1 GCA_945864765.1 Janthinobacterium lividum
CGGGAATGGTCCATGGCGTGGTGGTCCAGATCACGCAATAGCCGGGCAAATCCGGCAAGGCGGACAAACCAAAGGCCGCCGCCAATTTGGCATGCTCGACAAAGGGAAAGCCGACATCAATGGCCGGGTCTTTTTTGTCCTGGTATTCGATTTCCGCTTCCGCCAAGGCCGAGCCGCAATCAAAACACCAGTTGACCGGGCGCAGGCCGCGAAATACATAGCCCTTTTCCAGCAACTTGCCCAGCGCACGCAATTCGTCCGCTTCATTGCCAAAGGCCATGGTTTTATACGGATTATCCCACTCGCCCAACACGCCCAAACGGATAAAGTCTTTTCTCTGACGCTCGATTTGCTCTTCCGCATAGGCGCGCGCTTTGCTCAAAACCTGATCGGTGGGCAAGGCTTTGCCATAGGTTTTTTCGATCTGGATTTCAATCGGCATGCCGTGACAATCCCAACCCGGCACATAGGGCGCATCAAAGCCGGCCAAAGAACGGGTTTTGACCACCATATCCTTCAAAATCTTGTTGACCGCATGGCCGATGTGAATATCGCCGTTTGCATACGGTGGGCCGTCGTGCAAAATAAACTTGGGGCGACCCAGCGCGGCTTGACGGATGCGCTGGTACACCTTTTTTTGCTGCCATTGTGCCAGCCATTGCGGCTCACGTTTGGCAAGGTCGCCCCGCATCGGGAAAGGTGTTTCCGGCATGTTGACCGGATACTTGGCGGTGGGCTTATTGTCGTTTGATTTGTCGTTTGATTTCGATTTTGGATTTGACATGGCTAGTGTGGTCATGGACCGTAAAAATTAAAAAACTTCAGAATGGGTGCTGCTTATTTCATCCACAGACGAATCGAATCCCAGGCGCGCCCGAAAATACCGGCTTGCGCCACGGTTTCCAGCGCCACCACGGGTATTTCAAGCAGGGGTTTGCCGTCCAGGTTAACTTTCATGACGCCCACTTTGGCGTTTTCTTGCATGGGGGCCACCATTGGGTCTTTGCGCTCCAGCGTGGATTTGACTTTGCCCTCCATGCCCTTGGGCAGGGTCACCACCACATCGCGGTTAAAACCAATTTTGAGTTGATTTTGGCTACCCTTCCACAAGGGGCTTTGCTCCAGCACCTGGCCCTTGCTGTAGAGTTTAACGGAATCAAAGTTTTGGAAGCCCCAGTTGAGCAATTTTTGGCTCTCTTGCGCGCGGGATTCCAGCGAGTTTGCGCCCATCAAGACCGCAATCAAACGCCGCTCGCCACTGCCGCCGGGGCGCTTGGCCGAGGTGATCATGCAATATCCGGCTCCGGCGGTATGGCCGGTTTTCATGCCGTCCACGGTCGGGTCGCGCCATAGCAACAGGTTGCGGTTAGGCTGGGTGATTTTATTGTAGGTAAAACTTTTCACCGAATCGATTTTATAAAATTCGGGGTAATCAGTAATCACGCGACTGGCCAAGACCGATAAGTCGCGTGCGGTGGTATAGTTTTCCGGACTGGGCAAGCCATGCGAGTTGCCAAAACGGGTGGCTTTCAAACCCATTTTTTCGGCTTCACGATTCATCAAGGCCACAAACGCCGCTTCATCGCCCGCCACCGCTTCCGCTAACGCCACGGCGGCATCGTTGCCAGATTGCACCATCAAACCATACAGCAGGTTTTCAATCGACACCGGGGTGGCCGGGTCGATAAACATTTTGGAACTGCTGGGATCGACCTTCCAGGCTTTTACCGACACTTGTACCATTTGCTTGATGTCGATTTTTTTATCTCTCAAGGCGGAAAAGGTGACATACGCCGTCATGATTTTGGTCAACGAGGCCGGTTCTACCCGTACATCGGCTTCCTGGGCCGCAATCACCTGGTTGCTGGCCATATCCAGTAACAACCAGTTTTTGGCGGCCAAGGTGGGCGGCGGCAAGCTTTGCGCTTGCGCGGGGCTGAGCAAAACCGTGGTATGGATAAGGACGCTACTCGCAACAGCACAAACAAGAGTCAACAAAGGTTTCATGAATTCACTTCAAAAAATATATATAAAAAGGTTCAAAAAAAGGGTAAAAAGGGAGAATTTAGCGGTGCCACATCCCCACCACATAGCTTTTAATATGCTGCAATTTGCGATGGAAAAAGTGGTCGGCACCGGGTATCACCAACACCGGCACCTCGGTTTCACGCAGCCATGCAAACACGGCAGCCAAGGGAATGTTGTCATCGAGTTCGCCATGCATCACCAGGCTGTTGTCCGGAATGGCGGGCATGGCCCATTTACCCGCTGCCGCGCCCACCAACACCAGCCGCTCGGCAGGCTGGCCCTGGGCTTGCAAGCGGCATTGCAACTGGCTTTGCACAAACGTGCCAAATGAAAAGCCGGCCAAGGCCACCGGCACGCCGGGAAAGCGTTGTTGCATATCCGCCAAGAGCCGCGCCATATCGTCGGTTTCCCCTGCGCCACCATCATGCACGCCTTCGGACGCCCCCACCCCGCGAAAATTCATGCGCGCGCTGGCATAACCCAGGCTATTGAAGGTGCGCGCCAGCGTGTGCGCGACTTTATTATCCATGGTGCCACCATACAAGGGGTGCGGATGCGCCACCAGCGCGATGCCGCGCACTTCATCAAGCGGCATGTCGAGCGCGCATTCGAGCCGCCCGGCGGCCCCCATCAATTCAAACTTTTGCGTTTTTTTATTCATTCCTACCCCAAACCATCAAACTTTTAAGCGCTCAACCACGTTACCACCGACAATATGTTGCTCGATAATTTCATCAATATCGTCGTTATCGACATAGGTGTACCAGGTGGCGGCAGGGTAAATCACCATGACCGGGCCTTCGGAACAACGGTCCAGGCAACCCGCTTTATTGATGCGCACTTTGCCCTCACCATTCAAATCCAAGGCTTTGATGCGTTTTTTGGCATATTCTTGCGCGGCCTGCGCGCCTTTGGAATGGCAGCATTCACGGCCATCATCGCGCTGATTCAGGCAAAAAAAGACGTGTTGCTGGTAAAACGATGGGTCAGATTGGTCAGCCATGATGCAAAATCCTTGATGATTTTAAATTAAACCGAAATGATACACCCCGTTCACTTGCTTTTCAGCGTATGCGCAGGATGTAGTAAGAACCAAAGTGCTAAAAAAGGCCACAAAAACGATAAAAACTGCGCCGCACCATTAAAATTGAGGAATTTTCCTTGCACCCAGGTTTGCAATGTTGCTGTAAAGTATGGGTTTTCCGGAATGATATTGACGATCAATACACTCAAAAAAATAGTCAGCACAGCCAGGCGGCGTTGCGCGGTGGGTCGTGCATACGCCAGGCCAGACAACATCATCAAACCAATCACACAACCGCCCTGGGCACCGGGAGTAAACCAGAGAAAGGCGTTTTCCGGCGCAAACAATAAGGCACAGGCCAGTGTTTTTACCAATACAGTCACACCGCACAAAACCAAAATGAGCGCGGTTTGCGGTGCGGCTTTGCGCAATAAACACAATAGCGTGAGTACTGCACCAGTCATGCCACAGGCGCTGATCAGGGTTTCGGCCAGCCAAAATTGCTGTACGCTTAAGGGATGCTGTTGCAACCAGGCCGCCAAATCGAATTGTTTATCCAACAAAAATGACAGCCAATCCGACAGCACCGGGACAAATTGGCCATTGCCAAACAAATACGCTTGCGGATAAATTTGTGCCAAGGGCCACAAACCCAATACCACCAAGCCCAGGCTGGCTTCATGACTAAACCAACGCTGGCGCAAGCTGAGTAATTTACTATGGCGCAACACGGGGGCCGCCAAGCCAACCCCCAGCAGCGCGCCCAACAGGGTGCCACTCAAATTGGTCAACCAATCGAGCAAGGAGGGCACTCGACTGGGTAGATAAGTTTGGGAGGCTTCCAATAAGGCCGACAGGATTGCGCCCAGCACCAGACTTAGCAGCAAAGCGCGCCAACCGCGCAAACCGGGATAGAGAAACAAGACCAAAAAGAAACCCAAAGGAATGTAGCCCAGCACATTGGTGATGACATCAAACCAGGTCCAATAAGGGGAAAAACCGGCCGTGAAGTAAGCAAACGGGGCCAAACCAACCGTGCGCCAACCCGCAAACGGGTAGCAACTGGCATACACAATCAAAAACAGCCAGCCCAACAGGCAACTGATCAGAATGGTGGAACGTGCTTCAGTGGTCGGTGCGGGATCGGACATTATGGTTTGAGCGGTAGGCTGGCAATCCAGCCCAGTATATCGCTAATTGCGGCATCCGTCGCCAGCGCGAGTGCGCGCGCACCGCCGGCCGCGTCCGGGCTGGGTGCGTTGGCTTGCTGTTCAAATTGGCGTTGGCCGATTAAGTGCTTGCCCTGAAACACCGAAGCGCGCACCGTCAGTTGGCCCACGCTGGCCGTGGGTGAGGCAAAAATCTGCACGAATTCATCGGCATCAAGGCGTAAGGTGGGCAGTTGCTGCGCGCCATCACCCGGTGCCAATACGGTGCCGCCTTCGAGGGCAATCCGGGTTTTGAGGCGCTGCCCCAACAGTTGCGCCGGGCTCATGCTCCAGCGGCTGCCCGCATACGGATACGCCTGTTGCACATTGGCATAGCCCAAGCGATAAAACATCAATGGCCCATCCATCCATGCGGGTGATTGCACCTCGGCCACTTTGAGCGCAGGCAAGCGCACCACCGCAGGGGGTTTAATGCCTTGCGTGAGCGGGCCGAAATCATACAGCGTGGGGGCCGAGGTACGGGTAGCGCAAGCGCTCAACAGGCTGGCGGCAATCAAACTCACCATCAAGCGACCCATTAAGCAACTGAGCAAGCGACTGAGCAAGCAACTGAGCAAGCAACTGAGCAAGCGATTAATCAAGCAACTGAGCAAACTTAAATCTCCACTTGCGTACCCAATTCAATCACCCGGTTAGGTGGAATCTGGTAGTAATCAGCCGCTGCGCGGGCATTGCGGAACATGCCAATAAACATATGCTCGCGCCATGGGGCCATGCCGCCAATGTCTGGCCGCGAAATAATGGTTTGGCGTGCAATGAAGAAGGAGGTTTCCATCATTTCAAATTCCATACCCATGTTTGAGGCATACGTCAAAATGGCGGGTAAGTCTGGCTCGTCTTTAAAGCCATAATACACATCC
>CAMBDR010000403.1 GCA_945864765.1 Janthinobacterium lividum
AAGGTGGAAAGCCCGGAAGGCGGCGACCCGCTGCGCCAGTGGCGCGTGTTGAAAGACGGCACCTCGCTATGGTGGGCGGTGCAGGCGCGTAACAAGAAAAGTCTCACTTTAAACATGAAAAGCGAGCAGGGCCAGGCCATAGCGCGCCAGTTGGCGCAGGAAGCGGACATCATCATCGAAAATTATCGCCCCGGCGTGTAGGAAAAATGGGGCAGTGGGTATGAGCAATTGGCGGCGATTAAGCCATCGACGATTATGGTGCGCCTGTCGGGCTATGGGCAAACCGGGCCGATGAAGGATTTGCCCGGTTTTGGCGCGGTGGGCGAATCGATGGGCGGTTTGCGCTATGTATCGGGCCACCCGGATCGGCCCCCGGTGCGGGTAGGCATTTCGATTGGTGATTCGGTGGCCGCCTTGCATGGCGTGATCGGCGCGATGATGGCGCTGCGGCATCGGGATGCCACGGGTGGGCGCGAGCAAGGGCAGGGGCAAATGGTGGATGTGGCCTTGTATGAAGCGGTGTTTAACATGATGGAGTCGCTGGTGCCCGAGTACGACCACGCGGGTGTGGTACGCGAGCGCACGGGCGGCGCGTTGCCGGGGATTGTGCCGTCCAACACCTACACCACCGGCGATGGTGAGAATATTGTGATTGCGGGCAATGGCGATGCCATTTTCAAGCGTTTGATGCTGGCCATTGGGCGCGCCGATATGGCCAACGATGCGCAATTGGCACGCAACGACGGGCGCGTGCCGCGCACCAAGGAGATTGATGCGGCCATTGGGCACTGGTGTGCGGGCCAGACCATTGATACCGCCTTGACTTGTCTGAAGGCGGCGGATGTGCCGGTGAGTAAAATCTATTCGGTGCGCGATATGATGAGCGACCCGCAGTTTTTGGCGCGGAAGATGTTTGAGCAGCATCAGTTTGCCGATGGCAGCCCGATCAAGCTGCCGGCGATTGTGCCAAAAATGTCGGCCACGCCCGGCAAAACCGCATGGCTGGGGCCGCGCCTGGGGCAGCATAATCATGAGATTTTGCGCGCGCTGGGTTATGATGAGGCGCAGATTGCCGGTTTGGAGCGGGACAAGGTGGTGTGAAATTAACCGCAGTACAAAATAGGAGATTGGCTATGCTTTTTGATTCAACAAATTGTTCCGCTTGAAATTGCGGCAGTTTTTGAAAAGGAGAAATTGGCTTACGTTTTATTCAGGTGAAATATGGGTAGTTTTTTCGTTCGCATCCAACGGCGCAGGTAAAAAACGCTCCGGTATTTCCCAAATCAATAAACCCGGTTTCGCGCTGTGATACGCCGGGTCAGCCAAATACGCGCTGGTGGCCTGCCAAAAACCAGCCCCATCCTTGGCTGCATTTAACACCTTGGCATGCAAAGCCTGTTGCAAATAGCCATGAAACTGCCCACGCAGGCAATACGAGGTGCCGGTCAGTACCACGGGTACGCCCCCGTCATCAAGCAGGCTGCTGGCTGCATCCGCGCTGGTTTGTTCTATCTTGACCGGGCTTTCGCGGTCGGGTAGCGGGCGCAGCCAGTTGGGGCTGTGTTCCAGACCCATCAGACGCAATAAATCACCAGCACGTTCTTGCTCCGGCATGCGCTTGCCCACGCCAAATTCGGTCGGTGCAAAGCTTAAACCAAATTGCTCGACCTGCTTTGCAACCTGCTGCGCCACAATCTGCGCGCCGACCTGGTTCCAGTGGGTGTCGGTGCGGTAATAAGCGTCTTGTCGGGATGCCTGCAAAGCGGGTAGTGGGTCGATTACGTCAATTTTTTGCGCCGCCAACAGCTTGAGTGCCTTTGCATAGCGTGCCGTATCGTAATGCCAATCTTGCCCATGTGCTGCCAGGTGTGGGTAGTGTGATGAATAGAGGCGGATTTTATCCGGCACCAGCAATACCATCAGCTTCACGCCGTCGTGCGCCAGTTTTTTTTCCACTTGGGCAATGAGCTTGATGCGTGCGGCGGTATTGGCCTGAGCCTCGGGATACGGTTGGATTTCATCGCTCAAAAATAGCCAGCCATCATGCCCTACGTGTACCTGCGCATTGCCGGCGCGCATGAGCAGGTAGCGCGTACCATTCGCGCCTGCGATCAGGTGCGCGCGCCAGGGTA
Organism: Janthinobacterium lividum; assembly: GCA_945864765.1. GTDB lineage: Bacteria > Pseudomonadota > Gammaproteobacteria > Burkholderiales > Burkholderiaceae_D > CAMBDR01. The sequence continues at coordinate 2,133 of CAMBDR010000403.1, forward strand.
GATGTTGGTTGAATTGGTTTTCCAGCGCTTTGGCACTGCGGCCACTTAAAATATCGTCCGCTTTGGCGGGGATGCCATTTAATTGGCTACCGGCACGCCACAGTTGCCACAGGCCCAGTAGCAGCACCAGCAATAACAGCAGTGCCGCCGCATGTCCGGACAGCGGGGAAGGCGGCGAGGGTGGCGAGGGTGGCGAGGGCTTCGTGGGCAGCATGGCAGCCTCAAAACTGAAAATACAAAAACGGCGAATACGCTTGCGCCGAGAGCGTGGCCACAGCCCATACAAACAGTGGCAACAGCGCAAAGCGCAGGGCTTCATTGGCATGGCGCTTGATCCATGGCGCGGCAAACACCAAAACCCAACCCAGAATGAGGATGGCGATGCGATCCGGCGTCATTTGCCACGCCACCGAGGCGCTCAAGGCAAAACCATGGCTGCCCACCATGCCGCCCAACATGCCCGCCGCTTCCGTCATATTGGTAGCGCGAAACAAGACCCAGCCGATCAGCACCAACACCAGGGTTTTGGCCACGCGCAGCCAATGCGGCAAGGCGATTGTGCCAAAGCGCTCCTTGATATAGCGCTCCAGCGCCAGCCAGCCGCCATGCCACGCGCCCCACAGCACAAAAGTCCAGTTTGCACCATGCCATAAGCCGCCCAATAACATGGTCAAAAACAAATTCAGATAAGTGCGGCCCCGCCCATGGCGGTTGCCACCCAGCGCAATATACAAATATTCACGCAACCAGTTGGAGAGCGACATATGCCAGCGCTTCCAAAAGTCGGTAATCGAGGTTGAGAGATACGGGTCGTTAAAGTTTTCCGGGAAGATAAAGCCTATCATCAAAGCCAGGCCAATGGCCATATCGGAATAACCGCTAAAATCAAAAAACAATTGCAGCGCATAGGATAAAGCGCCCAGCCAGGAATCAGTAAAACTGGGGTTGGCGGTGCCAAAACAGGCATCCACCAGCGGCACCACGTTATCGGCAATCAATACCTTTTTGCAAAAGCCGAGCATAAATATCTGGCTGCCACGGGCGAAATTGGCCCAACTATGTACGCGCCCGGCAAACTGGCTGGCCAGCAAATGGTAGCGCAGCACTGGCCCCGCCACCAAATGCGGAAACAGGGCAATGAAGGCTGAAAAATCGATTAAATTGCGTGCCGGTGCTGCTTCGCGCCGATAAATATCGACCAAATAACTGATCGCATGAAATAAATAAAACGATAAACCTATCGGTAGCACAATCGGTGTCCAGGCCATGGGTTTGCCGCCAAAAGCTTGCAGCATGGCGTTAAAACTCTCGATACCAAAATTGGCGTATTTGAAGTAAGCCAGCGCAGTAAGGTTCAGGCTGACCGCCACAAACAGCAGGCGGTAGCGCACCAGCTCATCGCGACAAGCGTCAATGATGAGGGCAAAGCCGTAAGTGATGACGCTGGCCGCCACCAGCAGGGCTAAAAAGTCCAGCCGCCACCAACCGTAAAAGGCATAACTGAAGAGCAGAATCAGCGCCGAGCGAAAGCGTAGCGGCGTCAGGTAATAACATGCCAAAAACACGGGCAAGAAGCCAAACAAAAACAGGTTGGAGCTAAAAATCATGGCGTGCGCTTAGTGTGCGATGAGGTCGCACTATTTCAGCAAGCTATCCGCATGGCGGCAGACCTGCACCTGCTGCACGCTGAATTTTTTGGCTTTGCCCGGCATCAGTTTAACTTTGTTGAAACCAGCTGCCAGCGGTGTTTTGATGGCATGGTCCGCACCGTCATCCACCAGCGGCAGGGTGAATTTGCGGTTCCCTGGGCTACCCGAAGCTTCCAGCGTCAATTGCCGTGCGCCGCTGGTATTGGCTTGTAGCGACAGGTAGTCCAATTTTGTGAGGGGTTGATCAAATTCAATCTCCAACGCGTCACCCTCTTTGCTGGGGGCCAAGTTGGTCGTGCCGATTTTGGCTTTGATGGGGGAGGGGTTGCAGGTGCCCTCGGCCCAAGCGGCGGCACGCAGCAACCATTCGGTATTGTCGCTTAAATAGCGGGCGTCGCGGTATTGGTAGTTGGGCAGGGCTTTCATGTCGCGCTCGGGCATTTCCCAAATCAAAAGCTGCGGTTTTTGGGTTTGGAAGGCGGCGTCGCGCAAATAGGTTTCAATCCCGACCCACGAGCCTTTATCGGCCCCCACCGAAACATCAAGCAAATCGCGTTGCAAGGTAAAGCGCAGGGCTTCGGCAAAGCCGGTCCAATTGTCAGAATAACTGCTGCCCAAGAGCGCAATGCCGGGCGCGGCATCGTCGCCAACCAAGCTGTCTTTACCGCTTTGCCCACGGCTGACGGAAAAGGTGAGCAAGGATTCCGGCGCGAAGGTGGGGCTGCCCTTGGGTAATTGATCGACCAGATCGCGCGCTTTGGAAACGATTTTTTTCTTGGCCCAGGCCATGCTGAAGTTGACCGGGGCGGTGGCGGCATACGGCTTTTTTAATGCCGGGTTGGCGTCGATTTCTGCGCGGATGGCTTGAGCCGCCAACATGGCCCCTGCGGGTGCCCAGTGGGTATCAAGCCGGATATAAAACGGATTTTCGCCATTGCGTTTGGCGTCATTTAAAAACGGCGTGTTTAAATCGATGACGGTTAAATTGGCCGCGCGCATGGCTTTGGCGATGCGCTCATAATTGCTTTGCAGGTAATCGGAAGGTTTTAGTTCGGGCGGCAGGTTTTCCGGATAGACCCGCATTTTTATGGGCACCATGGCGACTGCCAGCGTGACATTGTTGCGCGCCAGAATTTGATTAATCTTGCTGATCAGGTCAATCGAGGCCTGAATATTGGCATTGTCTTTGGCCTCGGCCAATTCATAGCGGTAATACAGCCATTCGTTTTTGCCGATGATGGAACTGGGCAGGTCGGCGGCAAAGGCAAGTTGGCTGCAAGGGTTGAATTGGCAAACTGTGGCCAGCCCCAGGCTGGCGAAGACAAAACGTAAATTCATGGCTAT
>CAMBDR010000404.1 GCA_945864765.1 Janthinobacterium lividum
CAGGTGTTTTTCCATGCGCCGTATCACATCTTCACTCATACGTTCCATCACGCTGCTGCTAAATATTTCTTCCCGCACGATTTTTTTCACTTGCTGGGCTTGCGCCGCGTCGTCTGCCAGGTTGAACGGTGGCGGGTTCGCTGGTGGCGACGTTACCGCCAGAGCGTGGGCGGCAAGGCTTTTCGGCGTGGCAAAATTCAATTCCGGCTCGCCCTGCTGCGCGCGGTATTGGCGCGCTTGGCGGGTTTGGCCAGCTTGGCTGGCCCCACTGGCCGACTGCGGCTGGCTGGCGGCGCGGAAATTCAACTCCGGCAGCGCGGCGCGCGCCCCCGGCGCATAGCCATCGAACGGCAAAGCGCCCTGCGCCAGCCTTGCTTGCTGCGCCCGGGTGCGCACTCCAGCCCGGCCTTGCAAGCCCTGCCCGCTGGCTTGCGCCGGGTTGGCGGGCTGGCTTAGTGTATGCCAGTGCCAATGCAGCGCGTTATGCTGGCGCGCCAGCTGGCTTAGCCGACCAGGGGACGTAAGTTGCGGCGCGCCCGACCGGTTGGCAGCATGCCGCCACACCATGCTGCTGTGCTGTAGCGCGCCATGCCCGATGGTGCTGGGCACGCTTTGCCAACCCGCCGCGCCAGCCGATGGTTGCTGGGCAGCACCTGGCCCGCCGCTGGCCGCCTTGGCCGATGCGCCTGGCGGCAACGGGCCAGGTGCTGGCGTAGGCTGGCGCTGCAACGATTTGCGCAGCTGTAAAACCTGTTGCATCGGGCTGGCGCGCCACGCTTGCCCGGGCCAGCTTAAACCCGTGCCGTCTGGCCCATGCGCCAGCTTGCTGGCACTAGCGCCAGCGCCCATCACGCCACCGCTTGCCTGCGCGCGGCCAGCAGCGGCAGGCAGGTCCGGCCAGGCCAACGCGTTGGCGGGCGCAGTTGGCCCCGCCCATGAGGCAGGCCCAACCCCGGCTGCAGACGCAGGCGTTGGCACAGCGGATGAGGTGGCGGCGGACGCAGCGACCCTTGAGCCAAGGTGATAATGCAAGCTGGCCCCGGCCTGATAGACCGCATTGCTCACTTGCGTAATCGCATACATGTTGGTGCGCACGGGCACACCCGCCCGGCTACGGCGCGCCGTGCGCTGCCAGCGCAAAGTCTGACGCGGCAAATAAGGGTTATCCGCAGCGCCAACGGCCATGGCCTGCCAATGCTTTTGCAACAGCAAAAACCGGGTGGGCGATTGATTGCGCAGGGACGGTTGATTGTCCGCCAGACGCATCAGGCGCGGCGCGAGGGTAGAGGTTTTCATCACGGCCTCATCCCAACCTCAAGCCATGGTGGGCAAATTCCACACTCTCAATGGCCACGCCCGAACTACCCGCATCCAGATCAGAAACCGACCATTTCACCGGAAACGCCCCGTCCACATGCCAAATCCAGGTTGGCACGCCGATTTTATCCTGCAACAGAATGCTGATTTTACGGCGCTTGATTTTGCCCGCCACCACATCGTCATGCCAGCTCCACAACAAGGGCAAGGCCAAGCCAGCTTCCAGCACCAGATTGCCATAGGTGGTGAGGGAGGCGAGTTTGTGTTCGTAGTCGTTGACCCCGCCTTCGCGGTAGGTTTCAACTTTGGTTTCGCGCGCCAAGCCGCGTACCTTGGAAAAACCGCCGACAAACAGGCTCTCCATCACCACCATGTAGCGAAAACCATGCAGCGGGTCCAGCAAGCTGAGCGGCGCGAGCGGCGTGCTTGCATTGGCAGAACTAAAACTACTGGCTGGGCTGGATAATGACATGGCGATTCACTCAGGTTCAGGTTATTATTAATTACACATCAAACGGGTTTTGCGGGCTCGGGTCCATGCGGCGGTTAATGGCCGACACTTCCTGACACCAACGGCGACGTTCCACATGTTCCAGTTGCATCAGTTCGTCGCGTCCCCAATGCAGGTGGTAGGCGAGAAAGGCCATCTCCTCGTAGAGCCGATTCAAAGGAGTGACCTTCAGGCTTCCCCCGGTTGCCGCCCTCCCGCTCCACTGGCTTCTTGCATCGGTTCACCGTTATTAAAACTCTCGTACAGGCGTTGCAGGTAATCAAAATCCGCCGCAAACAAGCCTTCGACCACTTTGACATCAATATCCTGCAGCGAGCCCAGTTTTACAATCACGCGGGCAAGCACAATTACCGCCAAATAGGCCGGGTTTTGCTGCACCCGTGGGTCGCGCAGCGGCAAAATTTCATCCGCCGCCGTGGCCAGGCGCATCACCCCTTGCCGATGCAGCACGCCGCCGGCATCCAGATAACCGCGCGGCAAGGTGAATTCCATTTCGGTTTGAAAACGACTCATAACACTCCTTTGGTGAAATCCGCAGCCGGGGCAAGCGCCAAGCCTGCCCCAGAGCCAAACTAAGCGATGCGCTCAATGCCTTCATTGGCCAGTTCAATACTCTCGATCATCACATCATTACCTTTGCCAGTTAAGGGGCCGGGCGTGTATTTGATGATCCAGGCGTCGTTAATGACGAAGCGTGCCTTGTCGCTGCCCGCTTCATCAATCACCACCACAATCACTTTTTTGCGATTCAAAAAGCTGCCAGTGGCGACGATATCGGCATGCCATTTATATAAATCCAACGAATCGGTAATGCCCCATTTCAGGGTGACGTTGGCATATTTGGTCAAACCGGACAATTTGCGAAAATGCGTGGGTTCGTTTCCTTCCCGGTAGTCCACCGCATCGGTGGTGGTATCGGCGATGGTGACTTCGGAAAAACCGGCCTGTTGAATGCCGTCAATTTCGAGCCGGAAGCGGAAATTACGCAGTGGGTCTATGCGTGCCATAAAATGTGCTCCTCAATCAGGTTTGGGCTTCTGCGGTGGATTGGAAGATCTTGAAGATCACGAATTCAGCCGGCCGTACCGGCGCAATGCCGATTTCGCAAATCAGGCGACCATTCAAAATATCATCCTGGGTCATGGTGGAGCGGTCACAGCTGATTTGGAACGCTTCCGCTTCGGTCGCACCCAATAATGCACCAGCGCGGTATTGCGTGCGCAGGAACAGGCGGATGGTGTCTTTCACACGCGCCCACAGACGCTCGTCGTTGGGTTCAAATACCACCCATTGGGTGCCTTCGTAAATCGAGGCTTCCAGGAAAATAAACAGCCGCCGCACCGAGACATATTTCCATAAGCTGTTGGAGGACAAAGTGCGCGCACCCCAGGCGCGGATGCCACGTCCGGGAAACTGACGTATCACATTCACACCACGCGGGTTGAGCAAAGCCTGGGTATTTTCATCGATATTGTATTCGAGCGCCAAAGCCCCGCGCACCACTTCATTGGCGGGCGCTTTGAAGACGCCGCGCTCACCATCGGTACGGGCGTAAATGCCCAACATGGCCCCACCGGGCGGGACTTTTTTGCGCGTGCCGTTTTGCGGATCGGAAACGATAATCCAGGGATAGTAATAGGCCGCATATTCGGTGTCGTTCTGCGAACGCGGGTCGATATTGGCCGGGTTGCCCTGGTTAGGCGCGGCATCAATCACCGCAAAGCGGAATTTTTGCCCTTCGCAATGGCTGATCACTTTGACCACCACATCGTCGCTGGCATTGGGTGCATATACCAGCGCCACTTCGCGATATTGATCCAGCAGCAAAGCACTCAGGCCAGTGCGCAAGCTGGGGTCGGCATTGGCACCGACGTAATCGGTCACGGCAATATCAGCGCCGACCGCGCCTTCCTGATCCAGCGCGCTACCCACATCGGTGGTCATGGTGAGGGTGCCTGCGGCGTCAATCAGATCAAAGCTGATCAGGCTGGAATTATTGGGAATGCGTTTGGCGAAATAGTTGGCCGATTTGGGATCGATTAAGACCACGTCGTCAAAGTCTTCCACCTTGATTGGCGGATTGGCCAGCACCACGCCAAGAAAGGGGTCACTAATGCCGCCCGGAGGGGTAACTTGCCAATACGCAATGCGCAAACGGATGCCGATGGGCGTGCCATCTTTGTTTTTGGTGGTGGAATCCTGCACCTTGACGTAGATGCGGCTACCCCAGTCACCGGGGCCACTGGCTTGCACCCGGTAGTTGTCAAATTCATGGTAGGCCGAGGTGGCGTCGGCCCCGGTAATGCGACACACAAAGCAGCGTCGCCCACCGTTTTCAAAAAATGACGACACCGCATACGGCATATACCCATCGGCCGCAAACACGCCGCCAAAATGGCGCAGGTAATCGTTATAACTGGCGATAAAGCGCGGTTGTACCGGCCCGCGCTCGGTGGTACCGAGGAAGGCAGCGGTACTGGTCGATACCCCTTCAATCGGTTTTGGCCCGCGCTCTATTTCCTCGATATAGACGCCAGGGGCGAGATATTCAGCCATATACAGCTCCTTTCAATTTCAAGTGGGGGTCAATGCGCTCCAAGCCAGCGCATTGGGCAAGTCAGAGATACGCCCGTCGGGCACTGTTAACGCCAGTTCACGACGTTCATTGCCACGCTTGACCACCAGGCTAAGCACCAACTGGCGATTTTTATCCAGATTGGGGCGCGCCGGGACGGGCAAACGCAAAAAGCAGGCAAAATCACCTGCCGTATTACTCAAGGCCCAATTGCTGCCATCGATTTGTTTTTTGCCGCTAAACCAACTGAGCCAAATTTGCGCGCCCGCTACCGGCAAGGCGTTAGCCATCGCACTCTCACGCAGGCTGCCGCGCACCACCGTCACGCCATCGGCAAACGGGTAGGCTGCGGTGGGGCGCAGTTCCACCCGCAACAGGCGCTCGGCTTCGCTGGCGCTGTTCAAATCGGCCGGTTTAGCCAGGGCGGGTATGGTTTGCGCATCAAAGGGCAGCAAGCCAGGCTTAAATTCAAAGGCGCTGGGCCAGTTATTGCCTTCGCGCAGCCAGGCAAAGCGCCCGCTAAAACTGATGCGCGCCGGGCCTTCCAGGCCGCTTGCGGTCAGGCTCACTTGTTTCGATACCAGCGTCATGCTGACCGGATCGACCAGTTCGACCGCCAGCAAGGCATTGCGTTGAATTGCCTCATCCAGCTACGCCTTCAGCGTGAACAATTCCCCACTGCGAGTTTTTAACGGCTTCTTGTCCGTGCCAAGCAC
>CAMBDR010000405.1 GCA_945864765.1 Janthinobacterium lividum
ACCTAAGCTTGTTCGTTATTACCCATGAGTTCTTCAAAAGCCAAGAGTTTTTCAACCACTTTGGCCTGACCGAACACATAGTTAACGACGTTTTCTTCTAATACAAGAGCTTCGACTTCTGCCAGGCGATTGCGATCCGTGTAATAGTACTTGATCACTTCGCGCGGCTCTTCATAACTTTGAGCAAAATCTTCGACTTGTGCTTTGACTTGTTCAGGCGTGGCTTGCAAATTGCAAGTTTTCACCAATTGGGCCAGAATCAAACCCAAACGCACACGGCGGTCGGATTGAGTGGCAAACAATTCAGGCGGCAAGGTAATGTCTTTTACATTCATGCCACGCTGTGCCATATCCTGACGGGCACCTTCGGCCAAACGCGCGGTCTCTTGTTCCAACAATACTTTTGGCACATCCAGCTCGCACACTTTGATCAGCGCATCCATCACGCTTTCTTTGTTGCGCGCTTTAACCCGACCACCGACTTCACGTTCCAAATTGGTTTTGATGTCTGCACGCATTTTTTCCATATCGCCGTCAGCCACGCCCAGGGATTTGGCGAATTCTGCATCGACTTCCGGCAAATGCGCCCATTCCAGATTTTTCACGGTGATGGTGAAATCGGCCGTTTTACCCGCCACATCCTTACCATGATAGTCTTCCGGGAAATGCACCTGGAAAGTTTTGCTCTCGTCCACTTTCAAGCCCAATGCCGCCGCTTCAAATTCTGGCATCATCCGGCCTTCGCCCAGGACGAAAGGATAGTTTTCAGCCTTACCGCCTTCGAATTCAACGCCTTCGATCGAACCGACGAAATCGATGGTGATACGGTCGCCGTTTGCTGAAACCGCTTCGCCACCATCGCCATGCTCACTGGCTTGCCCCTTGGCGTGGAAATGCACGCGTTGCTTGCGCAAAATATCGATGGTTTTTTCGATTTCGACATCGCTGACCTGGGTGAAGACTTTTTCCAGTTCCACGCCGGACATATCGCCAACGGTGACTTCAGGATAAACTTCAAAGGTGGCGTCAAATTGCATCAAGCCTTCGTTTGGCTCTTGCTTTGGTTCAATTTTTGGGTAGCCAGCCACCCGTAAATTGTTTTCGACAGCAGCGTCGTTAAACGCACGGCCCAAACGATCATTTAACACATCGCTTTCAATTTGATAGCCATATTGCGCGGCAACCATTTTGAGCGGCACCTTGCCGGGGCGAAAGCCGGGAACTTTTGCTGTACGAGCGCGCTGTTTTAATCGTTTTTCGATTTCTGCTTGTACATCTGCCAGTGGGAACGAAAGGGTGAGACGGCGCTCAAGCTTGCCCAAGGATTCAACTACAGTTGCCATGTAAATCATCCAAAAAATAAGAATTCTGTGGTGCGAGAAGGGGGACTCGAACCCCCACACCATTTCTGGCGTCAGGACCTAAACCTGGTGCGTCTACCAATTTCGCCATCCTCGCGGGAATATGCCTTTGTTTACCAAAAGCAAAAGAGCGTTTTTAGGTTCGCCACTTCTGCTTTTTGAGCTTAGCCCAGCATTCTACTAAATTTTTTGAAGGCTTGCCGAGTTTTCTCGCATTTTCCGGTTTTCTGATTTGATTTTTCTTTAAATCAAGTCAGTTTCCCCAAGAAAGGCTGACAACCGTGGCAAACCTGAAGCAAACATCCATGCCTTATTGTGGTTTTTTCACCCGGAACCAAGCTGCATACAGTGCTGGTAAGAACAATAGCGTGAGGCCGGTCGCCACAATCAAGCCGCCCATAATCGCCACCGCCATCGGCCCCCAAAACACGGAGCGCGACAAAGGTATCATCGCCAACACGGCGGCGGCGGCGGTCAAAATAATGGGGCGGGAGCGCCGTACCGAAGCTTCCACCACCGCATCCCACGCCGCCACCCCGTTGGCGATATCTTGCTCGATTTGATCAATCAAAATAATCGAGTTGCGGATAATCATGCCAAACAGCGCAATCACCCCAAGTAGTGCAACAAAACCAAAAGGACGCTGAAAAATCAACAAGGCCATCGCGATACCTGCAATCCCCAATGGACCGGTCAAAAATACCAGTACGGAACGCGAAAAACTATGTAATTGCAACATCAGCAAAGTAAAAATAATAAACAACACCAAGGCCAGACTCGCGGTAATCGATCCGGTCGCTTTACCACTGTCGGCAGCGGCCCCTGCCAAATCAATCTTGTAACCTGCTGGCAAATCAGCTCGCAGTTTCTTCAAAGCCGGATCAACCTGACTCGACACGGTAGGGCCTTGAATACCATCGATCACATCACCCTGCACGGTAACCGCCCACTCACGTCCTTCACGCCAGACCACACCCGGCTCCCACTCAAAACTCACCCGTGCAATTTGCGACAGGGTTATAAATCGTCCAGCACTGGTTGGAATATTGGTTTCATTTAACACTTCAATCGTAGCGCGCTCATCCATCGGCTGGCGCACCAATATATCGATCAATTTTTCGTGTTCACGAAATTGCCCGATTGGCGTGCCGGAGAGGATGGTATTGGCAGCGCGCATCACCGCTTGCGAAGTCACGCCCACCGCACGCATTTTTTCCTGATCCAGACTCAAACGCATGACTTTAACCGACTCATTCCAATTGTCATTCACGCCCACCAGATTGGGGTTGGCACGCATGATGTCCTTGACTTGATCGGCAATCTCGCGCACTTTGTGCACTTCCGTGCCAGTGACCCGAAATTGTACCGGGTATTCGACCGGCGGCCCGTTAGGCAAGAGCTTGACCCGCCCCCGCACGTCCGAGAACTCATCTTTTAATGCGGCAGTCAATTTTAAACGCAACTTTTCGCGAGTCTTCAAGTCTTTTGGCAAGATCACAAATTGCGACACATTCGATTGCGGAAAAATCTGGGATAACGACAAGAAAAAACGCGGACTGCCTGTGCCGACATAGCCAACCACCGATTCGATGCCCTCTTGCTTACGCACATATTCTTCAAACTTTTTGGCCTGGACTTCAGTGGCCTGAAACGCGGTGCCTTCGGGCATCCACAATTCGACCAGAATTTCCGGGCGACTCGAATCAGGGAAAAATTGTTGTTCAACAAACCGGAAGCCCACCATACCCAATAAGAAAATCAGCAGGGTCAATAAAATAGTGGTTTTACGCCATTCGACGCACCAATTTACCACGGCGCGAAAACGCTGATAGGCCGGGGTATCAAACAGTTCATGGTGACCATCCGCTCCGGCATGCGGCTTTATTTTGAGTATGACAAAACCAATATACGGGGTAAATAACACGGCAGCAAACCACGATATGATTAAGGCCAAGGCATTGACCGAAAACATCGAGAACGTGTACTCACCCGCCGCCGATTTGGCCAGCGCAATCGGCAAAAAGCCCGCCGCCGTAATCAAGGTGCCCGTCAACATGGGCATCGCGGTGGAAGTATAGGCAAAGGTTGCGGCATCAAAACGGGAAAAACCTTCTTCCATTTTACGCACCATCATTTCAACCGCAATAATGGCATCATCCACCAATAAACCCAGCGCAATAATCAAGGCACCCAATGAGATTTTATGCAAATCAATGCCCAATATCTTCATTGCCAAAAAGGTGGTGGCCAGCACCAATGGGATGGTCAAGCCCACCACCAAACCGGGGCCAACATCAATCCGAAAAGGTTTGGTGTGCAAACCCAGGGCGAGGAAGCTGACTGCCAGCACAATCAACACCGCCTCAATCAGGGTACGTACAAACTCACTCACGGAAGCGCTCACGGTGCGTGGTTGATCAGCCACTTGTTCCAGTTCAATACCCACTGGCAGTTTGGCGCGCATTTCTGCCGCCACACGCTTTAGATTTTTGCCCAGATCAATAATATTACCGCCACGCGCCATCGAAACACCCAGCCCGATCACTTCCTTACCGTTATAGCGCATCTTATCGGATGGCGGATCGCGGTAAGCACGGGTGATGGTGGCGAAATCGCCCAGACGGAAACTGGTGCCATTGGCGCGCAAAATAAGCGCTTCAAAATCTTTCACCGTTTTTAGCGCGCCCGTGACACGAATTTGCAAGTTATCGGTCGGCGTTACCAGCACACCTGTCGATTCAACCGAATTTTGCGCACTGATTTGCTGCACAATCGCATCAAATGAAATACCCAGTTGAGCGAATTTTTTATGTGAAAAAACAATATTCAAGCGCTCGTCTTGCACACCAAACAATTCCACCTTGGACACGGACGGTATGCGCAGAAATTGCTGGCGCACAAAGTCAGTGTATTCTTTCATTTCAGCATAGGTAAAACCATCACTGGAAATGGCGTAAATGGAGCCATAGGTATCGCCAAATTCATCGTTAAAAAAAGGCCCCAGCACCCCGGCAGGTAAGGTACCGCGAATATCACCAATTTTTTTACGTACTTGATACCAAGTCGCAACCGTGTCAGCGGGCGAAGTCGCTTCATCCAGGCGCAAGGTAATTAAAGTCTCACCGGGCTTGGAATAGCTTTGAATCCTCTCGATATTGGGTAATTCTTGCAGTTTTCGCTCCAATTTATCGGTCACCTGATCGGAAATATCGAGTGCATTGGCACCGGGCCAAATCGCCCGCACCACCATGGCGCGGAAGGTAAAGGGTGGATCTTCGTCTTGCCCCAGGCTAAGGTAGCTCAGGATACCGCCGATCATTAACACCACAATTAAGTAACGGGTTAATGGAATATGTTCCAAGGCCCAACGCGAGAGATTCAAACTTTCGCGTTTGCTTGCATTAATGTCACTCATTTGGCCACTCCTGCGCTAGCAGAGGGTGCCATGGCTTGCGCTGGTGCGGCATTAGCATCACTTGCGCGCCCTAAAATGCGAACCTTTTGCCCCGGCGTTAGCACATGCACACCCGCAGTAACGATGTTTTGCCCCACGCTCAAGCCGCTGGCGATCAGGATATCATTACCCGCGACGCCGGCCACGGTGACGGGGATCAACTGCACCACGCCTTTATCGACCACCCATACCGAGGTAATATTTTTTTCCTGAAACAAGGCTGTCAGCGGCACACTGATGGTGTTCACCGCATTTTTGGCGGAGAAAGAAACATAGGCCGTCATACCCAGTTTCACTTGATT